>CAZFWQ010000070.1:6581-7758 GCA_964522755.1 uncultured Oscillospiraceae bacterium
ACTGATAGTTTTTTTAATCGACAACCTGTAATAGGTAAAGATGGAACAGTTTATGCAGTCCCCTTTCTTCTTCCAGAGATTTGCAGTTAAATATCCATAGAATCCTCCCTCGTGTCTTGGAAGGGTCCAGATGCAGTCCCAGCGCCCGGTAGAAGTATCATCATACCATCGTGGATCCGGAGATATGCGATATTCATCCCCCAAAACATTCCAATGGACGAGGTCGGTCGACAACGCAAAATATATATTTTGAATGCCATTCCTTGATTCAGAGAAATTCAGAACAAATCCATGATCCGTTTTCCATGTTGATCCAGTTCCCATCCCGGAAGCATCCGTTCTCTTATGGAGGATCGGTCCCACTTCTTCATAATGCACACCATCCGATGATATCGCCAGTGACATTCCGTCCCAATGATTCATTTTGCTATCGGACTTGTGCAGATAGAACAGATAATGTTTCTCATCATGATAATACAACCACGTATCCCACATTTCACCAACTTGCTTTGGCTGAAAGAACATAGCAGCCAGTTCTCCTTCCTTATTTGCGAATGCATGCGGGGCCAGGCAACTTCGCTGGCCGCAATCTACAGCTTCCGCTCACTCTTCCATAAATGAATTTTCATATGCGGCATCGAGCATTGCCACAACATTTTCCCCGGAAACGTCACCCATAATGTCTTGAACTTGATTGAAAACAAATCCTGAGTTCTTCTTGAATATATTCACAAGCATTTCAACGTTGTCTTGTACGTCCTCTGGAGTGCCTCTGCTTAGTACATTTTGAGTGTCACATCCGCCACCCCAGAATACCAGCTTGTCGCCGTATTTATCTTTAAGCATAGCGGGATCCATGTTCTTTGCCGATATTTGCACAGGATTCAGGATATCTATGCCGCATTCAATAAAGATCGGAATGAATGGCTCTATTGAACCGCAACAATGATTCATGATTTTCAGATCACTATTTTCATGTATGAAATCGCATACTCTCTTTAGTGAGGGAGCTACCATTTCAGCATACGCTCTTGGATTCACCATGGGACCTTCTTGGGTTCCCAAATCTGCACCTAGACAGTACCCCTGGATATACTTCCCCATCTTGTCTATTACTGTCCGCGCATATTCAATATCAGACTCGGCGTTTCGCTCAATCTGTTTTTTATATCCAATT
>CAZFWQ010000070.1:7768-12837 GCA_964522755.1 uncultured Oscillospiraceae bacterium
CAATGCAAAATCTAAAAGGGATTTTTCATCATTACCTACGCCTCCCCCAGGACCATGTGCCATTGTTGCGTAATCGCTGTCCTTATAGATCCTCTCCGCATTTTTTGAGACTGCGTCTATAAAAGAACCACTACCTTCACTCATTGTACTGAAGTACTCTGACCAGCCATGATGAACGCCGCATTCCAAGGCATTACTCGGCATGTACAAGGAATTATCTCCATCGTATATGTGCCATGATCCATCTTTGTCTTTAACGGGATTCACTTGGGCAGGGATATTGAAGGAAAATTCATCGCTGAACTTCCAGCGTTTTTGCTGTGGGTAAGGGGGGGATAGCAATACGCAATCACAATGGAAGCGTTCAAGGATATCCTCATCGACTCTTGCCAGCATCCATATCAGTGATGCAATTTCAATATGCTCAGTTGAAAGTCCAAGTACTTCTCTCAAGCGCTTATAGGTAAAGGCAGATATTCCTGTTGATAGATGCATTCCCAGATCGATTGGAACTCTATCAACCGGACGATGATTGATTGCGTTTATGACTCTTTGTCTTGAAGTCATCGTTTCTTTTTTCATATTGACCTAGCACCTCTTAATCGGTTGTTCATCATGACCTGTCCAACTTCATGTCCAGTTCGAGCGGTATTTTTTTGCCATCTGGGATCAAACGAGCAGCGGCCTGCATGTCGTCCTGTACAAAGATTCGCCGCCACCTGCGTCATGCTCAAGCCAAACGCGCATCTCCGCGGCTTCCCTGTTATCCCACGCATAATAGGGAATCAGCCTGACAGCAGGTTTTCCATCCTGTTCCGGAATCCGGATTTCAACGATGCCGCCCAGTTTGTCCGGCATCCGGATGATCTGCACTGGAGTAGAAGTGTCAATGCGGATGTTCATCAATCCTGTGATATTGTCCGAACCTTCGGTACGGCCTGAATCCTTGATCATTTCAGGCATCGCGGGGTTGTCCACTGCTTCCGCGCAGTACACGACAGGGCCGCGACGCACGGCTATCAGCCCGAGGTCCGCCGTTACCAGCGGATGAGCCTGTATGTATTCCACTGGCATGTCAAGTTCCAGCACAACCGTATCTTCTGCTTGCCATAAGCGTTCCACTTCGGCATATCCGTTTTTCACTGCCGCGCGGGACGGCCGTCCATTGACAGAGAGACTCCAGTTGCGGCACCACTCCGGTATCCGAAGGCGTAGGCGGAAGGTTGACTCCTTGTCCGGTGATACTTTCAACGAGATTTTCCCATCCCACGGATAATCGGTCCTCTGCTCAATCCTGACACGCAGACCGGTTGATTCAGGATTGCCTGGCAGCAGGATATCCGCCGTATTCCCAACGTATAAGTTGACATGGATGGCCGATTCGCCGACGGTATACAAGTAGCCGCCCAGGGAGGGAAGCAGCCTGGCGACATTTGACGGGCAACAGGCGCATCCGAACCAGGCCTGCCTGTGATGCGACCCGTCGGAGGAGAGCGGATTCACATAGAAGAATCGGTCTCCGGCCAGCGATATCCCGGCCAGGATATTGTTGAACAAGGCCTGTTCCATGATGTCGGCATATGTTGCCAAACCCGTCATGCGATGCATCCGATGCGCCCAGAACAACAGACCGATGGACGCGCAGGTCTCGCAGTATGCCTCCGCGTTCGGCAGGTCATAATCCGTTGTAAAGCCCTCGTTGTGCCTGCTTGGCCCTATGCCGCCCGTCACGTACAGGTTGCGGTTCACCGTGTGCGCCCACAACCGGTGGAGCGGGGCTTCCAATGAGGTGTCTCCCGTTTCTGCCGCCACATCCGCAATCCCCGCATAGTAATACATTGCCCGCACGGCATGGCCGGTGACCTTTTCCAGATCGCGCACAGGGACATCGTCCTGACAGTAACGAGGTCCCCATTCGGATTTATCCCAGATCATGCCCCGGCCATGGCCATGTCCACGCTCTTCAATCATCCACTTGGCTAATTCCAGATACCTGGCATTCCCTGTGGCATGATATAGCTTGACGAGTCCCAGTTCGGGTTCCTGATGGCCGACGACCCAGTGCCTGCCTGCCGCAGGCAGGGTATCACATATGCAGTCTGCCAGCCGAATGGCCACATCCAGCACCTTTTGTTTTCCTGTTGCCCGCCAATAGGCGACCGCCGCTTCAAAGAAGTGTCCGGCGCAGTAGTCTTCATGCTTTTCCATGTCTGTCCACTTCAGGTCAGGATGATTCAACGTGAAATACGTGTCAAGATATCCGTCCGACTCCTGAGCCGCGGCAATCGCATCAATCCATTCATCCGCCTTGGCCTCCAATGCCGGGTCCGGATGCACGGTCAAAAGGTATCCGATGCCTTCGAGCACCTTGTAGACATCGGAATCGTCAAAATAGATGCCTTCGTGCGGTCCGTAAGGTTCCCCGCGCAGTTTGGCCGCCGCATTGATGAAATTGTTCAGGCGTGGTGTGCTTTCACAATAGTGGATGGCTACCGGCAGGGTAACATCAGCCAATGTGCGCAGCCTCGGTGTAAAAAACGCGTCTTCAAGCTGGACAGAGGAAAAAGGGACTGCAAGGATAGGTTGCTTACTGATCATGTTTTTCCGTCTCCTACTCCCCGGCATTCTTGTTGAACTTCAGGGTACGAACATGGGTACCATCAATATGGACATGTCATGAAACTGGAGTGTGATGCTTGCGGCATGCAGCAAATACAGGTCACTTGACGACAACGCCATACACATTCATATCTACTTGACGACAACGCTGTAAACGTTCATGTTCGCAACCCGTGTTGTCCATATGCCGCCTTCTTCAACGCATTCAACCCCTTCAACTGCTGCTTTGCGCCCCGGCGTCCTCGGCTCTATGCCCATCTTCAAATTGCACCCGTCCAATACTTCATAATTCAAGGAGAAATAATTGCCCTTGTAGACAAGGTTATTCATTTGATAATTGCGTCCGGCGACCATCCATTCCTTTGGCAAGGCAGGTGCCAGTACGAAGCTCTCTTTGTCGTGCTCCTTATTCTCCCTGAAACCCATGATGTTTCGTATTACCAGCGTAGGCATGGTCGCACCCCATCCGTAGCCTTCTCCGCCAATGTAGTTGTCCTCCGTGACAGGCCAGGACTCGCTTGCCACACCAGGTATCCTGAAATTGTATTCTTTGGGCATATTACTCTTCTCATCTTCCAGTTGTTTCACAGTACACGCTGCCGTGCGTTTATAAAGCCGATCCGCTATCGTGCAGACCACTTCCGACATCATGTCCCTTAGGCCGGCATTCCAACCGGCTTCAGCATAGGGGAATACAAAACTTGGCCATGCCAGCCAATGCAATGGATTTTTCACAAAATAGCTGAACTTGTGCTTCATTTCGTCCATCTGTTCTTTTGTGGCGATGCCAACGCTCAAAGGCACCAGCATCATGATGTCAAAATAATCCTTGATGATGATCGGCTCATTCGTGCGTGAATCCATATCCCGGAATTCGCCGTCGAAAAACATGCTTTGCGTGCTGAGGATCCTGCTTTGCGCTCTTTTTTGCCATTTTTCCTTTTCCTCAGGATACCCTGCATCATCCGCAAGATCGGCCATGGTCCTCATGGCATCGGCCATGACCGCTTCGACGTCCACGGTACGCACATATTCCGCTGCTGCCGAACAATCATTGTCCTTTGTCAAAAACCGCGATGAGCCATCCTGCCCTGATTCCCAGCTGTTGTTGCAATAAAAGAAACCACTTTCGTCAGTGCGGTTTTCCAGCCACCACTCCAGGAATCTCGCCATGTACGGGTATATTTTCCTTAGCCATTCCTTGTCACCTTCCCGAGTGTATATGGCTCTGATCATCAGAAAAGGGAATCCCCAAACAGGAGACGTTCCGCATTCCGAACCGTCCGCCCCAATCATGTTCATGCTTCCGTCTTCACGCGTGCACGGAATATTATCCATGGGCGCATCGGCAAAGGTGCCCAGGATCATATCTTTAGCCAGATCTGAATCTGCATATGACAGGCACATCCCGTCAAGCATGGCCTCGCCAAGTACGGAGCGAGGAGAAAAGATCTGCATGCCATCCCAATGGTGCTTGAAGATGCCCAACGGTGGCCGAACTGTCATCCGCACCGTTTCAAAATCATATATCCAGCCATGCTTCCAGAGTTCCGGCCAATCGCCAGTTAAAGAAACCATGTTTTTGTAAAATTGCCCATCTTCATTCAGTCTTTGCTGCAATGTATCGCTTGCCTGTTCCAAGGATCTTGTCCAGGTGTTCTTTGCTTCATTGGAGTTGACCCCTCTTGCCAGGGACACCGTAAAGTGCCCACGCATCAAGGTCCAAATCATATGATAGCGTTGCATGAAGTGCTCCGGGCAAATGTATGTCCGCCTGCTCAACATCTTGCTTGTCAAAACCATATGAGCCACTCACCCAGTCATCCCTGTCAAGTGAAATATTATGGCCGCTGCTGCATTTGTCAGCACCCATCATGAATACATCCCCATATGCGAATATCTTGCTTATGTAGGCATCCTCTTTTGCATTGTAGCGACCGGTCACACCATCGCTGCCCCACCATCTGTGCTGGTTGTACCCGTATATGTTGGTGAAGTTCATTTTCACATTTTGCCTTGCGCCGGAAAGATTCCTGGCGGAGACAAAGCAAACAAGCGCATCTTCCTCTTGCAATATGTACTTGAAACAAAATGCAATACCGGCGTATTGCCAGTCATATGTCATGATCCGGCTCGTATGATACCTTGACACAAGCTTCACGCCGTTTTTATCAAAGTCCTTCGAATCCGCAAAGCAAACATCACCGACTTTGACCGACGGATGCAGAAACGACAGATAATTGACCGTGTCACCATACCCCAACCCATAGCCGAATGAGCTCTCCCTGCACCAGAATCCGAAGCCCAGCGGTGGAACCGAACGGATGATTCCGCTTTTGTTGCATATCAATGAGTGCCATGGATTGTCCAGATAACCATGCGGCGTATAGTCCTGAAGTGGAAATGCCTGCGCTTCGTATTTGTTCATGACTCACAAATCCTTTCTCATT
>CAZFWQ010000071.1:0-2428 GCA_964522755.1 uncultured Oscillospiraceae bacterium
AAGGGCATGGCTTTACTAAGACAATACACCGGCTTGGAGGCCGGGAGAAACTGATGAAACTGCTAAAGGTTGAAACAATCGAAATAAAGGGTCCGTTTGACATCGTCAAGGCAAGGCAAAGAGTTCGTGCATTGGCACAGGAACTGGGGTTCAGCCTTGTTGACCAAACAAAGCTAGTGACTGCATCCAGTGAACTCGCCCGCAATACATATGAACACGGTGGTGGAGGAATTGTCAATATTGAAGTCATTGATGACCGCAACAAGCTTGGGATTCGGATGACCTTCATTGATGAAGGCCCGGGGATCATCGACATTGATCTGGCTTTATCAGATGGATATTCTACAGGCAATGGTCTGGGGCTTGGTCTCAGTGGATCACGCAGGTTGGTGAATGAATTTGAGATTACATCCGAGCCGGGACATGGAACAACAGTAATGGCAACCAGATGGAGATGAAAATATGACAAAGGGAAACTCTTTGCGTATTAGGATTCATGAAAACAGCCAAGTGAACGAGGCGCGCAGACTTGTCGCCAAAGTCAGTCAGGAATTAGGTTTTACAGAAACAGAGTCTGGAACAGTCTCAATCATTGTTACGGAAATGGCTACGAATCTTTGCAAACATGCAATCGATGGTGAGATTGTTTTCAGAGCCCTTGAAATGGCGGAGGATGTTGGAATCGAAATCCTGTCCATTGACAAAGGACCTGGGATATTTGATATGGCACGCTGCCTGCAGGATGGCTTTTCGACTGTAGGCAACCTTGGAAATGGGCTGGGTGCCATTGTTCGAGGCTCTTCTGAATTTGACATTTATTCGATTCCCGGCAAGGGCACCGTGGTTTTGAGCCGTGTTTGGAAGCAAAAACATCAGCAGCATTCACTGCCGCTTGAAAATTCACTGCCGCTTGAAATAGGGAATATTTGCCTTCCAATTGAAAGTGAAGAGGAGAACGGCGATGGCTGGGCGATTGACCAGTCGAAACGAATAAGCCGGCTTATGGTTTGCGACGGCTTGGGCCATGGCCCACAGGCTGCTGAGGCAACATTGATTGCAGTGGATATCTTTCATAGAAACCGAACATTGACCCCCGCATCTTTGATAAAAGTCCTGAATGATGGGATGCAAAGCACTCGTGGCGCTGCTTTGGCTGTTGCGGAGGTGGATCATGTCAACCAGGCAGTTCATTACTCGGGCATTGGCAATATTGCCGGGCGAATTATAACCGGAGGGTCTGTCATCAACATGATCTCACAGAATGGCATTGTTGGGGAGATGAATGCGAAAGCTCAGGAATACAGTTATCCTTTTCTGGAAGAAAGTGTTATGATTATGAACTCGGATGGCCTTACAACAAAGCTAAGCGTCGAAAAACATCCGGATCTTTTGGTTCATCACCCTTCCATAATAGCAGCGGTTATGTTCAGTGAATTTTCAAGGGACAAAGATGATGCAATCGTCCTGGTCGCTCGAAGGAGTAAATGAAGAGGTAGTTCACCGTGAGTTTTTTAATAAACAAGATCCAGCTTAAGTATGAGCATGATATCGTTCTAGCCCGTCAGCGCACGCTGACCATATCCGGCTTGCTCGGTTTCAGTGTCCCTGATCAATCCCGGATAAGTATAGCCGTATCGGAGATTACACGTAATGCCTTCAAGTATGCCGGTAGTGGTGAAATCAGTTTTTTCGTCGAGGGCAATAGCAAACCGCAAATGTTTGTCATGCAAATCAATGACAACGGCCCTGGCATCGAGGATGTGCCAGCCATTCTGGAAGGCCGCTACCATTCGAAGACAGGAATGGGTATTGGTATCATTGGTGTTCGCAAACTAATGGAGTATTTTCAGATTGAGTCCAAGCCCGGACAAGGAACAAAAGTTGTGTTTGGCAAACCAATTCCTTTCGCTTCGGCGTTGGTCGATGCCCTAGCCACCATGAGAATTGCAGAACAACTGACTAGTCAAAGTCCACAGAATCTCTACGAGGAATTTCAGCAGCAGAACCAGGAATTACTCAGGGCCATCAACGAGATCAAGTTGCGCCAGGAACAGCTTGAATCGTTGAACGAGGAACTAAAGGATACCAACCGCGGCATTACCGCCATATATGCGGAACTCGATGAGAAAGCCATCTATCTGAAGAAGGCCAGTGACCTCAAGACACGGTTTTTATCCAATATGAGTCATGAATTTCGGACTCCCATTAATTCCATACTTTCGCTCTCGTCGATTCTGCTGGACCGCTTGGACGGTGATTTGACCGATGAGCAGGAGAAGCAGGTTACGTTCATCAAACAAGCTTGTGAAGACCTATCGGTATTGATTAACGATATGCTCGATATTTCCAAGATAGAAACAGGCAAGACGATTATCCATCCTGAAGCGTTTGAAGTGTCAAATCTTTTCAGCTCTCTTCGCGGCATGCT
>CAZFWQ010000071.1:2438-12815 GCA_964522755.1 uncultured Oscillospiraceae bacterium
TAGTAAACCCCGATCTGCAGCTTGCCATTAGAGAACCTGAAAAACCACTGTCAATGATAAGTGATGAGGGCAAGATATCCCAGATTCTCAGAAACCTCATATCCAATGCCATAAAGTTTACCGAGCACGGTGAAATACGAGTAACGGCTATTGGCAGCGATGATGGCATGAATGTCATTTTTACAGTATCAGACACTGGCATTGGTATTGATGCCAGGTATCATGAAGCAATATTTGATGAGTATACTCAGATTGAGAGCAATGTAAGCAGGAAGCAAAAAGGATCTGGCCTGGGCTTGCCGATATCGAAGAAGCTGGCTGAATTGCTTGGGGGTGAGATAACTTTACAAAGCTCTTCTGGAAACGGTTCGATTTTCAAGGTAAGCATTCCAATGAATTACAATGACAGGGATTATGAAAGCGTCAAACCGGCCGATGCCGACATCATGAAACATACTGTTCTTGTTATTGAAGATGATATGAATATTGTGACACTTTATGAGAAGTATTTGAAGGGCTCGGGCTTTCAGATACTAAGAGCAAACAGTCTCAAGAAGGCCAGGGAAATACTAAATGAGGTGAATCCCATAGCAATCTTTCTCGACATTTTGCTGAAAGGGGAGGAAGCCTGGTCCTTTCTTTCAGAAATAAAAGGCAATGAGAATACCAGTAAAATTCCGGTTTATGTTACAACCGTGCTGAATGAACGCGAAAAAGGCATAGCCCTCGGTGCGGATGATTTTGCCACCAAACCCATCGAACGCGAATGGCTGATGGGTAAGCTCAAGGAAGTGGTTCGTGGCACGAGGCCGGAAAAAGTCCTTATCATCGATGATGAAGAAATCGCCCGCTATCTGATGAGGCAGCTTCTTGCCGATACGAAGTACCAGCTTATCGAGGCTTCTGATGGTGAAACCGGGCTGAAAATAGCAGCGGAAGAACACCCAAGTATTATCCTGCTTGATATAGTCATGCCGGGCATCGATGGTTTTGAGACCCTGAGAAGGTTGAAAAATTCGTCTGAGACCCGTGATATCCCCGTAGTCGTTGTTACTTCCAAAACAATGAGCGAAGATGAGCTCAAAATGGTCAAAGAAAAAACCCTGGCATATGTCACAAAAGGGCTAACTTCGAGGGAAGAATCAATCAAAAAAATCAGGGATGCCATTGTACAAATGGCAAAGAGGAAAAATTCATAAAGGAGAGGTTGTCATGCTTGAATCGGAAAGAATTGTTATCCTCGTAGTTGACGACAATGAGGCAAGCTTGTATGCTTCTTCCAGGATTCTCAAAAAAGCAGGTTTCAATGTTCTCGAAGCGGGCACGGGGCTTGAGGCATTGGAAATGGCTCAACAACAGCCCGGGCTTATCATTTTAGATCTCAACCTTCCGGACATTGATGGTTTTGAGGTTTGTAAGCGTCTAAAAGAGGATGCAAAGACAAGCGGGATTCTTGTATTGCATTTGACCGCGGCATACCGTAATTTGGAATCCAAGATTAACTCGCTGGAGAGTGGGGCTGATGCCTACCTTACACAACCAGTGGACGACAGGGAATTGATAGCGACGATTCATTTGCTCTTCAAGTATAAGAATGCTGAAAAGAGAGCTGCTTTTGAGGCGATACAGTGGAAAACCACATTTGATACGATAAGCGATGGAATCTGCCTGGTTGATCAAAAAGGCATTGTGCAGAGATTCAACAAATCTTTCAAGGAGCATTTAGGGAAAGAGGATAATGATATTTACAATTTGTCGTACCATGAACTGCTGTACGATAAGGAGGCAGCAAGTGGAAATTTTCAACCGTCACAAATGTACTTGCAGAGCATAAATAACCAAAGGATGGAACTGATGTCAAAAAATCGATGGTTTAGTATTCATGTTGATATGGTTCCCGGTAAATCAAATAAAATTGAAGGCTATATTCTAATTATGCATGATATTACAGAGCGCAAGAGATCAGAGGATGAGTTAGCCTATCTTAGCTTTCATGACGTTCTCACAGGCCTTTATAACAGAAGATTTTTTGAAAATGAATTGACGAGGATAGACACAAAACAAAACCTTCCCATATCCATCATCATGTGTGACATAAATGGATTGAAACTGATCAATGATTCATTCGGACATGATTCAGGAGATGCGCTTCTTCAAAAAGCAGCAGAAACCATTAAGAAGTCATGCAGGGAAGAAGATATGATTGCCAGAATCGGAGGGGATGAGTTTGTTGTTCTGTTACCTAAAACCGCATCTGATGAAGCAGCTCGGATTGCGAATTGCTTGAAGGAGTTTGCGTCAAAAGAAACGGTTTCGAATGTTGAATTGTCTATTTCCTATGGGTATGATACGAAAAATGATGATAAACAAGCAATTGTTGAAGTAATGGCAAACGCAGAAAACCATATGTATAGGCATAAGCTGTATGAGCGTTCGAGCATGAGGAGCAAAGTCATCGGTCTGATCAAGTATGCATTATTTGAAAAAAGCAACCGAGAGGCGATACATTCAAACACAGTGAGTATTATTTGTGAGGCTATTGCGACACAAATGAAATTGGATAAGGCGAATGTTGAAAAAATGAGAATAGCGGGGCTTCTTCATGATATTGGAAAAATTGGCATTGATGAAGAAATTCTGAATAAGCCAGGTAAACTGAGCGACGATGAATGGGAACAGATGAGAAGACACCCCGAGAAAGGGTGGCGGATATTAAGTTCTGTAAATGAGTTTTCGGAGTTGGCGCAATTTGTTTATAATCATCATGAAAAATGGGATGGCAGCGGATACCCTAATGGACTCAAGCGCGAAAAAATACCGCTTGAAGCAAGGATAATCAGTGTTGCCGATGCTTTTGATGCAATGACCAGTGCAAGAAGCTATCGAAAAGTGTTAAGCAGGCAGGAGGCCATTCATGAACTGACGAGATGTTCCGGAACGCAATTTGACCCTGAAGTCATAGACGTGTTCGTGAACGGCGTTTGCCAAGATGGTTGCAGGGTTGATATCAAACCCTGTTAGTCATTCTGGTTTCAGGTCCCTCCGCGTGGCATTCAAACAACCGGCACCCACAAGGTCGGATTCGCATCAATCTGGTTTTTCAGGTCCGTGCCGGTCATGCTGCTGAAAGTGATGGTCGTGTAGGAATTGTATGTATTCTTATGCCGATACCACCCTTTGCCTTCATAATAGAAAAGGTCCGCATTCCAAACACCACCGGTTTTTGTGCTCGCGTAAATGATGAGATCCGTCGGGGCCTTGCTGTTGGAGAAAGGCATAATCTTGATACCGGTCACATCCGGAATCACTTTCCCTTGTAAAGCAGAGGGGAAGGAGGGCCAGGTTCCGCCAAAAGAATTGGATAAGACATACGCGCGATAGGTACTGTTGGAAATGCTGTTGGATCCCAGTATGGCTGCGATTTCTTTTGTGGTTTTTCCATTCAATGACTGCAGCAAAGTCAGCATGCTGCCCGAAACAGTTGCTTCGATGCTCAATGCTTGAGGTTGAAGATTACTTGCCATTGAAAGAGTTGAATCTCCAAGGTCCCATGACTGGGAACCGACATCCCAGGCGTAACTTGCATTCTGCCAAGCCGGTGCCGGTGCGGATGAAAGGTAACCGGATGATACCAGTTTTTCCATTCTGGCCAGATCCGTGGCGGCATCTCCAAAAATGTCGTTGTTGATGGCAGGTTTGTCGAAAGCGTAATATCCGGTTGCTTTGTTCAAGGTCACCAGGTTTTCCGTATCGACGGCAGACCTTGCCTTATCGGCGTACCCTGCAAACCTTGGAACCGCTATGGCAGAGAGGATGGCAAGTATGGCGATCACAACCAACAGTTCAATCAATGTGAAACCGTTTTTTTGTTTGCCGCTGCATGAGGGCAGTTCACTGAATCGGACCATTTCGATCACCATGCCTTTCAAGAACTGTATAATATATTCCCATGTTAAATATCAATAAAACAAGGTATTGCTTTTTAACAACACCTCAAATGTTGGGCATCCGTTTTGTGCATCATGCCCAAAACAGATTGTCAATACTTTTCCAGAATGGTAATATCTAATAGAATAAACATAAGATGGAATATTGTTTCGTGTTGCATCTGAAAGAGAAACCAAACGAAGAGGGCAGTGGAGGACAACCATGAGACTAGAGGAGAAAAACCAATGGAAAGAATGATGTTCTACCTCTTGACTGCCGTATTTGGCTACTTCATCGGCTCAGTGTCTTTCGCCAGGATTATTTTCGCCCGGCTGAGACCTGGCGAAGAACCATACCTCTTGCGAATCCCGGCAGCCGACGGGCAAGCCGAGCTCGTATCGCATGCAATCGGTTCAGCCAATGTCATGGCAGCTTTTGGCAAGCGCTGGGGTTTGTTTTCAACGGTGCTCGATGTGGCTAAAACGTTTGTGCCGACCTTGATCCTTCGTTTGATTTTTCCCAATGAAGCCTATCACCTGGTCTGTGCGGCAGCCGTTCTTGCCGGGCATCTCTGGCCCGTGTGGTACAAGTTCAGCGGCAGCGGCGGCAATTCGTGCATCATCGGCATGCTTCTGGCCATCAGTCCGGTGGGCATGATCGTTACCCACATCGGAGGACTGCTCATCGGGGAATTCATCCCGATGTTGGCTTTTCTTGGCGGAGTGGTTCTGACGATCCCCTGGTTTGCCTGGCGGAATGGGATTTTCAGCCCGGAGACTGCCTTTGCCATCACGATCACAGGGCTGTATATGATAGGGCAGCTGCCGGAAGTCAGGCAGGGACTCAAACTGAGGCGTGAAGGCCATGTGCTTGACGCCAGGCATGTGATGCGCCTGATGAAGCAATCGGCGGCCGCAGACCGTTCAGTCAAAGGAACCATTGAAGACGCTATGCCCGGTGAAGGCAAAAGGACTATTGAAGGCAACGGGACTGTTTTAGGCAACGGGACTATTGAAAGCAGCGGGACTGTTTTAGGCAACGGGACTATTGAAGGCATCATGCCCGGTGATAATGGAAACAAGAAGCCAAATGATTGCTCCGCTGACAAGTAAATGAATCAGTACGCGGCTTTATGCCCGGAAACATGACATCTGTCGTTAAGTGAAAAGTAATCTCAGGAGGTAAACGACATTGAAGAAACCAGCATGGGATCCGTTTACGGAGTGGCATCCGGTGAATGTGAAGTGGATCAGGGTCACACTTGCGAAAGAGGATCTGGAACGTTTTCAGAAGCGGAGCAATCTGAAGGGGATGCTCCAGACCCTCGGTTTCCTGTTCATCATTTTTCTTACCGCCTCCTTATCCTATTATGCGTTCGCGAATCGAAACTGGATCCTGCTGGCTGTCGGATTGTATTTCCATGGCATGGTTTACGGTCATTTCGGCGCAGGCATCCATGAGCTGATCCATAACACCGTATTCGAAAGCAAAATCCTGAACAAGGCTGTCACCATGCTGTTCGGTTTGCTGTACTGGCCTTACAATCCCTATTTCTACAGGATCAGCCATGTGCACTTTCACCACAGGTACACGCTCCATCAGAACAGCGATGGGGAAGATGTCCCGAATTATGTCGCACTGGATGTGAAAACCCTGCTTTCCCTGTTCCTGAATGTTCTTCACATTCGAGACCTTATCCAGTGCATCGCACGGCTGGTCACATTGAAACCCGTCAGCAAAGGCTGGCGGATGCGTGGATACAGGTTGGACCCATGGGAAAAGTTCATATTGGAAAAGGCTGCTGACAAGGAAAGAAAAGAAATCCGCCGATTTGCCGTCATCTCCTTGGCATTCCATGCCGTTTTTGTCGCAGCATGCGTGTGGAGCGGCTTATGGTTCCTTGCAGTGCTGATTACGCTGGCACCTTTTTATGGACCCGGCATACATGGCTTCCTATGCGGCATCCACCAGCATGCCAACTGCGATGCGAACAATGCGGATTTCCGCAAGAGCTGCGGAGATGCGAGATTGGATCCCATCAGTTCCATTCTGTATTGGCACATGGAATATCACATCGAGCACCATATGATGGCGTCGATACCCTGCTACAATCTGAAGAAATTCAGCAAGTTCATTTCGGCTCAAATGCCGGCAAGAGAGCATGCAATCCCCCGTTTGCTTCGTTTGGCAAAACAAAGCCCGTCGTTGTTCGGCAGCAGAGAGGAATGGCGCGAGAATTTTGGCCGGTTCAAGGGTTTCTGAAGTTGCGTTTCATCAGCCTGACGCCAAGGAAAAAGATAGTTGGAAATGAAGGCTACTTGACACGTCACGGTCAACGCTGCCAAAAATGTTGGCGAATGCAAGCGATACTTCATGTTTACAGAGACAGGAGAACTTTTTATGAGGACAATATTCATCCTCGTTGATTCTTTGAACCGGCACTATTTGAAAACCTATGGCGGGAACTGGGTTCAAACACCCAACATGGACCGGCTGGCTGAAAGGTCCATGGTTTTTGACAACCATTTCTGCGGGTCCATGCCTTGCATGCCCGCAAGACGGGAGATCTGGACGGGCAGGTATAATTTTCTGGAAACGCCGTGGTCTCCGCTGCAGCCTTATGATCATTGCGTGACGAAAGAGCTGAAAAAACAGAAGGGCACCTATAGTCACCTCATCACGGACCACTACCATTACTGGGAACCGCATGGAACCGGGTATAATTTCGTGTTTGACACCTGGGACTTCATCAGGGGCCAGGAAGGCGATCCATGGAAGCCCATGGTTGGAGATCCCAGGATACCCTATGCGAAAGGCAAGGGATCAAAGAGCGATGATCCGGACAATATCAAGAGAAATTGGAGACAGGACTGGGTAAACCGCTCATTCATGAATGTCGAGCTTGATGAGGACTATCCGACCGTGCAGTGCTTTCAACATGCCGGGGAATTTCTGGACCAAAATCACACCGAAGACAACTGGCACCTGCACCTTGAAGTTTTCGACCCTCATGAGCCGTTCCTATGTCCCCAGGAATACAAAGACATTTACAAAGACAAGTGGGATAGGCCGTATCACTTTGACTGGCCTGATTACGCGGCAGTCGACATGAATGAGGAAGGACAAGAATCCGTCGAGCACATACGAAAATGTTATGCCGGTTGTGTGACAAGGGTCGACAAATGGCTTGGAAAATTGCTGGACAAGATGGACCAATACGACATGTGGGAGGATACTTCCATCATTCTGACCAGCGATCATGGACACCTTCTGGGAGAACATGGATACTGGGCTAAAAACTACATGTTTGATTATCAGGAGCTTGTGCATATCCCGCTGATCATCTATTCCCCCGGGGCCGCGAACAACGGAAGGCGCATCTCGGCCCTCACGGCAACGATTGATCTGGTGCCAACACTTCTGGAGTTGCATGAAGCAGAGCCCATTGGAAACATTCATGGGAAATCCCTTGCGCACCTGTTCAAAAAGGATGAAATGCACCATGACTGGGTATTGTATGGATATTTCGGAAAAGACGTCAGCATGACGGATGGACGGCATACCTACACAAAACAGCCTGTCGAAGGTTCGTTTTTGCATGAGTATACTGCATTTGCGTTTCGGTCCGCGTATTTCAATTATCATACGAAGACAATCGAGAGTTACCTTCATGCGGAAATGGGCAAATTTTTGGAATATGCTCAAATACCCGTATATAAGGTCAAAAGAGAATCATACAGGCACCAGGATGCCCCGGATCATGATTTGATTTACGACCTTCTTGATGACCCGCATCAGATGAAACCGTTGCTGGATGCCGGCCTTGAGAAGAACTTGAAAGAAAAGATGGTTGAACTGCTGAAAAGATATGATGCGCCGGAACAGCAATTTGCAAGACTTGGGCTGTGATGGCATGTGGTGGTGGCACCTGTTCTGCATGAACGAGCCAGGTCAGGAAGGGTGTTCTTGTTTCAAAAGATGCCTTTGATATGACTTTGCGCTCATGCCCGCATAGTGCAGAAAATGTTCTGAGAAATGCTTGTAATCCCTATACCCGACAGTTGTGGCAATCTCATAATAGTGCAGGTCGGTATGAGCCAAAATACGCTTGGCCTCGGTAATACGCCGACGACAGATATACTCCTTGATGCCAAGCCCCATTTCGATGCGAAACACATGGCTCAGATAATTTGGCGAAATGAAAAGATGCTCGGCTATGCTGCAAAGTGTCAGACGGTCCATGTAATGGGTATCCACGAACTGAACGGCTGATTTCACAATCTCCTTCTCCGACTGCAATGAACCGCTAAGCAATGCGTTGACTACATCAATCATGGCGTCAGGTTTATCCAACCCATCCATGGAGCTAAAAAACCGACCTATGTCATCCATGGTGCCGGTGACAGTCAGGAAGGCCACGATGATTCGTTTCGTCGATTCCCGAAAGGCCTCCGGCGGCAAAACCAGTTCCATGGCCGCACCCCGATATTCTTTCAGAAGGAGGCGGGCCTTCTGGTATTCATGCTCGGAGATAGCCTTGAGGATACATTTTTCTCTTTCTGCAAAGTCCTGTTTACCGTCTTGGCGTGAAATGACTGGGACGACTGTTTTCCCGAAAAACCAGCAGGCACCATCACAATGACGCATCAATTCGTTATAGATATCTGCCAGTTTTCGGTTAGTGTTCGATAGGTCCGACACAAAGACGGTTCCATTGCAACGATGGGAGATGGCTTGACAAACGCGCTCCATATTCTCGACAGCGCCGTATTCCCTTCCATGAAAGACAGTGCACACATGATGAGGGGTGACGGCGGCTGCAAATACGGAGGACGACGAGAATTGCATGTCAAACTCAGTTGCTCTGCTTTGAGCGGTATTTGGTGGACAGGATACGAGCGCAATTCCTGAAAATTCGCTTGCAGAGCGTATTTCCAAAGCTTCAGCTAAAATTTTCATGCTTGAATGGCTGCCCTCTTCGGAAATCAGGGAGCGCATATACTCGGTTCTAATAAGCGGAAGGACATTATCCCATGCCAAACGACGGGTGATTTCCATGCGCGAGAGTGAAGTCTTTCCCAGCAAATATTCCTTTCCACGCAGCACGGCATTGAGAACCTTGCTTGAATCTGCCGATTTCATGACGTAATCGTTGACACCAACCGCAATGGCCCCCTGCATGTACTCCGTGTCGTTATAGCCGGAAAGCACGATGATGTATATGTCCGGCAGGGTGTTGCGCACAAATTTGGCAAGCTCCAATCCATCGATAAGTGGCATGCGTATATCGGCAATCAATATGTCCGGATTATATATGCTCACCATTTGCAGGGCTTCCTTGCCATTTGCAGCTTCACACACGACATCAATGTCGTGAGCCTTCCAGTCAATGGCATATCGCAGTCCCTGACGAATCACGCGTTCATCATCTGCTATCATCAGCTTAAGCATGTTCCACCTCCAGGTATGGCTGGCATAATATGAACACGCTTCTCCCGTCCTCGATACGATAGGTAAGACCGAAGCTGTCACCAAAGTACATTTTGACCCTGTCGTTCAGATTGCGCAAAGCAAATCCTTTTGTACCCACCAGGGCACTTTCAGGCTGAGTCAAGTATCCATCGACCTCGGATGGATCAAGCCGCCCTCCTGAATCGGAAATGCGGAAGATGATGAATTTGCCTTCTTTATAGACGTCTACTTCTATGGTGCCGATTCCAATTGGCCCAACCCCGTGCATCACTGCATTCTCAACCAATGGCTGCAGTGAAAAGCGGCACACGGACTGGTCGATAAGGCTTTCGTCCACTCGCGAGATGAATTGGATGTTATCAACATAGCGATGGCGCTGTATGGATAGATAACAGTCCAAATGTTCAAGCTCCTGCTTTAGGGTTATTCGGCCAGATGGATCCACATTGAGAGTCATCCGAAACAGCTTGCTGAGTGAGCTGGTCATATCGCTTACGTCTTCCATGCGGCCCATCTTTGCCATCCAATATATTGTATCCAGGGCATTATACAAAAAATGAGGGTTTATGCGCGCTTCCATCTCATTCAAGTGTGCTTCAATCAGCTTTACGCGACTTGCATATACCTCATTGTAGAGAATCGAAAGTTGTCGGGACATGTCATTGAAATGACCGGCCAATACGCGAATCTCCATTTCGGCGGGGCTTTCAAACTGTACTGAGAAATCGCCCTTGGCTACGTCCTGCATGAGCTCACCCAAGTGCTTCAACGGCTTTATCGTATAGGTGGTGAACAGAAGTGCCAGCATCATGCAAAATGAAAAGCAGAGCGCGGTTTCCATCAATATCATTTTCCATATGCCCGGGAATAGCTTGAAATAGCTGATTTCAGGAACAACACTCAACAGGCGCCAGCCTCCGGAGAGGTCGTATGACGAAATATAGAAGGTGCCTTTGCCATGAATGTTCACAGCACTAG
>CAZFWQ010000072.1:0-4822 GCA_964522755.1 uncultured Oscillospiraceae bacterium
CGTGGGCTCGCCGGTGCGATCCGATGCAGCCGCTCACAACAAGCGTATGGATGCAATTCAACATCTCCTGCGATGTGGTGGCCGCGGAACTATGCGATGTGAATGGGATTCATGCATATGATGATTACGATGGCGTGGCAGGCAAAGTTTCAGAAATGGAAAAAGCAGGTCGCCCTATCCTCTGTACCGAATGGCTGAACAGGGCATATGGAAATGATTTTTTCAAGATTCTTCCATATTTCAAAGAAAAGAAAATCGCTTCCTATTGCTGGGGGCTTTTTGCCGGAAAAACACAAACCTATCTCAGCTGGGGTGCTTCCAATAATCCACCGGTTGGGTATCCCGAAGTATGGCAGCACGATATTCTCTTCCCTGATGGAACGCCGTATGATGCGGATGAACTGGCGTTTATCAAGAAGATGATTGGGCATTGATAGCGTCGCCTGCATCCTCGTCATGCCCTGCGCCAGTGAAACCGCAGGCCTGTCCCCATTGTGTGGCGACGGCTCCGGACGGATCGATGGTCGGCGAGGTGTTTGCGAACACGACACCTGTTAAAATAATGGTACTGGCTATCATAATAATGACCATCTTGAAGACCAATTATTTCATTCAGGTCATCTTCATACTTCGGAAGATATCTCAACTGATATTTCTGGTCCGGCATCTATTCTTGCCCTCGCTCTAGCAAACACTTCTTCGTGCGCATATCGAACTTCACTGATTTCAGCTGCTTTATCGGCTTCGTCAAGCTTCAATTCCATATCACCATTTCATACTGTGAAATCCGACAGAATAATTATGGGTATATGTAGAGTATGGATATATGAATAGTATGGATACGTTGAATGGTGGAATCGAAAACCATATAATGGATGCATGAGATTCAAAAACTTCATTGAGGGGGGTTTTATTTTGGGGAATGACAAACATGCCGGACAAATGCCGTCGGATGGCCTGAATCCTGAGGTTGATGAATTTATCAACACGGCTGGGAAATGGAAAGAAGAATATGAAAAACTGAGGTTGATACTTCTTGACAGTCAGTTGACCGAAGAATTCAAGTGGGGTGTTCCCTGTTACACATTTCAGAAAAGCAACATCGTTTTGATACATGGGTTCAAAGAATACTGTGCGCTGCTGTTTGTCAAAGGGTCCTTGCTGCGTGACCCCCATGGCATCCTGATCCAGCAGACGGCGAATGTACAGGCAGGGCGCCAGATTCGGTTCACAAGTGTTCAAGAAATCGCTGCATTGGAACCCATTTTGAAAGCCTATGTCAATGAAGCCATAGAAGTTGAAAAAGCCGGTTTGGAAGTGAACTTCAAAAAAAACACGGAATTCGTCATCCCTGAAGAACTGCAGAGGAAATTCGATGAATTCCCCGACTTGAAAACTGCTTTCGAAGCATTGACGCCGGGACGGCAAAGAGCGTACATTTTGTTTTTCTCCGATCCCAAGCAATCCAAGACCCGTGAATCCAGGATTGAAAAAAATATGCAACAGATTCTAAATGGAAAGGGATTGAATGATTAGCAAAATGTTCGCATGCCGGGGGGCGTATAATAATGGTATACGGGGATTGCGCGCATGACCGCAGGCATTGCCGCAGAAACGGCTGACGGCGCCACAACTGCGTGGTCAACCCCGGAATGCGGGGGAGTTTACCTTCACGCGCCACCCGTGTCACCATGAAAGGATGGGATCGTCCATGAAAAAGAAACTTATCCTCTCAATTTTCATTGTCTTATTACTGGCATTCAGTCTGCAAACCGCGTTCGCAGACGACACGACAGCCACTGCCATCCGTCTGGACGGCGTTACACTCAGCCTCAGTGCCATTGTCAAGGATGACAACCTGTACCTGCCCGTGCGCGCCATCGGCGAAGCCCTGGGATATGAGGTCAGCTGGTCGCAGCCGGACAAGACGGTCATGCTTACGGCGAATGGCCGTAAAATAATCCTGAATCTGAAAGAGTCGAAAATCAATGCCGATGGGCATGAATCTTATCTGCAGAACACGTATGAGGTGTTGAAGGGCAGAAACTACCTGTCCGACATGTTCTATTCGGACAACCTCGCCCTGAAGGTACAGTGGGACAAGGCGAATCATGTCGTGACGCTTTCCAGCGTTCGGGAAAATGCGATTGCCATTGGAACCGGGAAAATCGCTTCCGAATCGAAGGCACTCATCACCGACATCCAGTATCCGGTCATTGGGGGCATGGAAGACAAAGCCATCCAGGCGGTGCTCAATGCCGTTTTCAAGAAACAGGCCAACCTGGCCGCGGCGGAGGGCAGGAAAAATGCTGCCGATCTCGCCCCCTATGTGCTCAAGAATCCGGACATGCCCGGCCAATGCGGAACCTATTTCGATTATCGGGTCGCATACAACCAGAACGGCTTCCTGAGCCTGGTGTTCCAGGATTACCAGTATGCGGGCGGCGCGCACGGAACCACGGTCCAGACCTCCTTTACGATTCCGCTGAAAACCGGCCAGCCAATGGCCTTGAAGGATTTGTTCACCACCGGGGCGGATTATCAGGCGATCGTCAACAACGGCGTCAAGACCCAATTAAATGAAAGGGATCTTACTGCAGCATTGTTTGAGCCATTTTCCGGTATCGGTGAAAACCGGTCCTTTTATCTTTCCAATGACGGCGTAGTCGTCTATTTCCAGCAGTATGAAATACTGCCTTATGTTGCCGGCATCCAGGAATTCACGACCAGCTACACCTCTATTGAAGGTCTTTTGAAAGAACAAATCCTGCTGGAGGAAAACATGGATGAAGACAAGGCGGCCACTGTGCTGCTGTCCGCAATCCGGGATTCGGCCGGGTTCGGAAGGGTCATCAACTGCCCCTACCCGGTGGAAACAACTGTTATTGAGGGTGTCATCAAGGATTGGGGAATCCCATCATTATCTATGGACATCCCGGCTGCCAAGGGCACTTATGTGTCGTTTCATTCCCATAAGGTGGTTTTCGGCTTCAACAAGGGTTCGCAGATCTTCGAGGTGAGAAGTCTGGACGGACGGCTTCCGGCAATCACGCTGGGCAAGGCGATGGATATACTCGGTTTCCCTATGTTTACAGCCACATCCAATCAGCAGCAGATTCTCGGATATATGGCCGGAACCGCGTATGAACTGGTCCTCTATTTTGCAGAAAACACTGTACATCCGGAAGCGGCGGTACTTGAGCACTATGAGGTGCTATACCCCCGCGGCACGGTCAACCTGATGGCGGATGATCCTGGCAGGGACTGGTCCGTCCTCAACACGGGAGACTCCTTCAGCGTAAATCTAAAAGGCAATCCCACGACCGGGTATTCATGGTATTTCACTGTAAGTGACGCCAATGTCGTAAAGACGGTATCGGAAAACAGCGTGCCTGATTCGGAAATGATGGGCGCAGGCAGCACATTCATCTGGAATTTTACCGCGGGGACAGCCGGGAATGCAGCCATCACCCTCAAGTACTACAGGATCTGGGAAGGTGAGTCGTCCACATTGCCGGACAACATCAGGACTTTCAACATGAGCGTCAGATAGCATGGAGGACCATATGCAGGCTTTAGTGAAGAAGTACGCGAAAGAAGGATTGTGGCTGGAGGAACAGCCGAAACCCGGATATGGAATCAACGACGTCTTGATCAAGGTCCTGGAAGCTTCCATCTGCGGTACCGATGTCCATATCTACAACTGGGATGAATGGGCGCAGAAGACGATTCCCGTCCCCATGATCATCGGTCATGAGTTCGTCGGGCGGATTGAAGCCGTGGGAAGCAATGTAAGCGATTTCAATGCCGGTGACATTGTTTCGGCGGAAGGGCATGTCGTATGCGGCCGATGCAGGAATTGCCTGGCTGGCAGGCGGCATTTATGCAACAGGACAAGCGGTATCGGGGTGAATCGGACGGGCGCGTTCGCGGAATTCATCGCAGTGCCGGTCACGAATGTCTGGCATTGTGATCCCGGCATCCCGCCGGACATCCTCAGCTGCTTCGACCCGCTTGGCAATGCGACGCACACGGCGCTTGCTTTCGACGTCCTCGGGGAAGATGTCCTCATCACGGGCGCGGGTCCCATCGGCATCATGGCGGCGGCCATCGTGAAACACGCAGGGGCCCGGCATGTCGTCATCACCGATGTGAATGACTACAGGCTTGATCTGGCGCGTAAAATGGGCGTGACACGTGCGGTGAACGTATTGCGTGAATCGATTGCCGATGTGGTGAAACAGCTTGGCATGAAAGAGGGATTCGATGTGGGCCTCGAAATGTCGGGCAACGGCAAGGCCTTTTCCGACATGATCGAGGTCATGTGCCATGGCGGCAAAATCGCCATGCTCGGCCTGATTCCGACCGGCGTGGGCATTGACTGGAACAAGGTCATATTCAACGGCATCACGCTCAAGGGCATATATGGCCGTGAAATGTACGAAACCTGGTATAAGATGACTTCCATGCTCCAGACGGGGTTGGACATCTCGCCGGTGATCACGCACAAGTATCATTTTACCGACTTTCAGAAGGGTTTCGATGCCATGCGCAGCGGAAACAGCGGGAAGGTGATATTGACCTGGGGGGAATTCCAATGAAAACGGCGGAGAATAGATATTGACCTGGGAGGAGTTCCAATGAAGACAGCGGGGAATAGATATTGACCTGGGAGGAATGCCAGTGAAGACAGCATACCAGTCATTCGGGAAGATCTGCGACAATATTAGGGCGGATGGTCTTTGGAAAGAGGAACGCGTCCTCACATCACCGCAATCGTCCCATATCGACGTTGGCGGGCGGAAAAACATCCTGAATTTGT
>CAZFWQ010000072.1:4832-12802 GCA_964522755.1 uncultured Oscillospiraceae bacterium
TCGAACCATCCGGAAATCATCAAGGCGGCCAAAGACAGCTATGATGTTTACGGGCACGGATTATCGTCCGTCCGCTTCATTTGCGGGACACAGACGGTTCACAAGGAACTGGAAGGCAAAATCAGCGCATTTCTCAGCATGGAGGACACAATCCTGTACTCCTCCTGTTTCGATGCGAATACCGGTCTCTTTGAAACCATCCTTGGAGAGGAAGACGCCATTATCAGCGATGCATTGAATCATGCGAGCATTATCGACGGCGTGCGGCTCTGTAAGGCCAGGCGGTATCGTTATGCGAACAACAGCATGGAAGACCTGGAAAAAATGCTGCTGGAGGCGAAGGATGCCAGAGTCCGGCTGATTGCAACGGATGGCGTCTTCTCGATGGACGGTACGATTGCAGACCTGAAAGGCATCTGCGATTTGGCCGAACGGCATGACGCGCTGGTGATGGTGGATGACAGCCATGCCGTGGGTTTCATGGGCTGGCACGGGAAAGGGACGCCGGAATACTGCGGCGTTACCGGCAGGGTGGACATTCTGACGGGTACGCTGGGCAAGGCGCTTGGAGGAGCCAGCGGCGGGTATGCGAGCGCGAAAAGGCAGATCATTGACTTGCTGCGCCAACGTTCCAGGCCTTATCTGTTTTCCAACACCCTGGCTCCGGCCATCGCAGCATCCGCCTGCAAAGCCTTCGACATGATATCGGTGGACACATCGTACAGGGACCGGCTTGAAGCGAACACCCTGTATTTCCGGCAAAAAATGAAGGAAGCCGCTTTCGATATTCCGGACGGGGTTCATCCCATCGTGCCGATCATGCTCTACGAGGCCGGTGCGGCGCAGGAAATGGCTAGGCGCATGCTGGATAAAGGCGTGTATGTCGTCGGGTTCTTTTATCCCGTCGTGCCTCAGGGCAAGGCACGGATTCGGACGCAGGTTTCCGCGGCGCATACTCGGGAGGAACTCGATTTCGCCGTGAAGGCCTTTATCGCGTGCAGGGATGAGATGGGGTGAATCCGTGAAAGCCTTTATCGCGTGCAAGGATAAGATGGGGTGAATTCGAGAAGGCCTTTATCGCGTGCAGGGAAGAGATGGGGTGAGTTCGTGAATGTCTTCGATATGGTGGGACCCGTGATGATAGGGCCTTCCAGTTCCCACACCGCAGGCGCGCTGCGCATTGCCGGGATGGCCAGGACAATCCTCGGTGAGCGTGTCGTGAAGGCGGACATCACGCTATACGAGTCATTTGCCGCAACTTTCCGGGGACATGGGACCGACAGGGCGATCCTGGCCGGGCTGATGGGCATGGAAACCGATGACGAGCGGGTGAAAAACGCATTGGATTTGGCGGTGGACAGTGGGCTGGCCTACTCGTTTTCTTTCGAAGACCATGGGGGGGTCCACCCGAATTCAGCGGATATCAATGTAGTGGGGGAAAGCGGGAAGACCCTCAGCCTCACGGGGGCTTCCATTGGCGGGGGAAGCATTGTCATACACCGGATCAACGGCATTCCGGTGGCATTCACGGGAGCGCTGCACACGCTGATTGTCGTACACCGTGACAAGCCCGGGGTGGTTGCGTCGGTGACCGGCGTGCTGTCACGGCATGGCATCAATATTGCCACCATGAAGCTCCATCGCTCTGAAAAAGGCGGGCAGGCCATCATGGTGCTGGAAACCGATCAGCCGATGGATGAGGGCGTTTCCGGAAGCATCCTCCTGATTCAGGGAGTGACGGATGCGGTTGCCATCCGGGCAATGAATGTAATGTGAAAACGCAATCCGCACCGGGATGATTCTTACGGGGCGAATCACTGCAGCTGATATGACGGATGATGCAGTGAGGCAGACGAGGGAGAATGAATTGGACGATTTGAATGAAACCCCTGCCTGGAAGAGCATCGCGCAGATTGTCGGTTACGCGGAGTCACATTCCGTATCCATATCGGAGGCGGTTCTGAGAAGCCAAATCCGTCAACTTGAAATGAACCGGGATGATTTGACGGCCATCATGCGTCAGAGGCTGCAAGTCATGCGGGAAGGCATCGCAAGGGGACTGGACAGGGATACCCGTTCACTGAGCGGATTAAGCGGCGGGAACGCTTGGCTTCTTCAAAAAGCACATTCGGAAGGCCGATTGGCGGCCGACGGCCTGTTCGCCGGACTGATGATCAGGGCCATGGCCATGTCTGAACACAATGCCGCCATGGGCAGAATTGTTGCCTGCCCAACGGCCGGTTCCTGTGGAATCGTTCCCGCCGTATTGCTTGCGTTGATGGACGAACGCGGAATTCCGGAAGACGACATTGTCATGGCCCTGTTTCACGTTGCCGGCGTGGGAATGGTCATCGCCGCGAATGCAAGCGTTTCCGGCGCGCAGGGCGGATGCCAGGCGGAATGCGGCAGCGCCTGCTCCATGGCGGCTTCCGCGGCTGTGGAACTTCTCGGCGGCACGCCGCGTATGAGTGCAAATGCCTGCGCGATTGCCATGAAGACCCTTCTGGGGCTTGTATGCGATCCCGTCGCGGGGCTTGTTGAAGTTCCATGCGTCAAGCGGAATGTGTCTGGGGCCGTGAATGCGATGGTTGCCGCCAACCTTGCGCTGGCCGGCATTGAAAGCGCGATTCCCGCCGACGAGGTGATTGCCGCCATGAAACAGGTTGGCGACAGCATGAGCGGCACCTTGAAGGAAACGGCTCTCGGTGGTTTGGCCGCGACGCCGACTGCGCGCAGGATTGCGGAGGCCATCGGGAAAAATGACCGGTAGGGGGCTGATGTGCATGTCATGAAGATGCCAGATTCTATGAGTGATTGATTGTCAGGGCAGTCAGGCCATATGAAGCAGGCTCATGCAAAATCAATCCAGCAGCCAGTTCAATGCATTCATTCTGCGTATGCCCTCATAGTCTGCTTCAGGGTCATCATCCAATGTCAGAATATACTTTGGATAGTGGTCGTTGATTTTTTGAAGAGGGTTCAACTCCCTTGCCAATGTCAATTCATCCCTGACTGAAGCCGCAACCTGATAATATGAAAAACCAGCTTGATCCATTGCCACAAAGTCAACTTCACAGTCATTGACCTGCCCGATATAAACGTCGTAACCGCGTCGTATCAACTCCAGATAAATCACATTTTCAAGTATATGACCGATATCGGTGCTTCGTTTGCCAAGAAGCATGAACCTAAGTCCGATATCAACAACATAGTATTTTTCAAGAGTTGCCAAATACTGCTTTCCCTTGATGTTATATCGTTTGGCCTGATAAACAATCAAACTGTCAATTAAGCCCCTGATATACTTTTCCACCGTTTTCTGGTCTATTTTCCTGCCTTCCGATGTCATGGTGTTTGCAATTTTCGTCGTGGACAGCTGGTTTCCAATGTTGTGAAATACAAATTTCACAACATTTTCCAGCATCATGACATCGGGAATTCTCAATCGTGAAACAACATCCTTGAGCAGGACGGAGTTGTAGATGCTTCGCAAGTAGTCCGCTATGTCAATGTATTTTTCAGACAATTGCAAGGTATAAGGAAACGAACCGTTTTCGACATAAGATGTGTATTTCTGATATATTGTCTTTGGACTTTTCATTCCTTCGTATTCCACCAAGGCAAGGGAAAACTCCTTAAATGACAACGGCAGCATTTTCAGCTCAATATATCTGCCCGATAGCAAGGTGGCAATTTCACCCGACATGAAATAAGCATTGGAACCTGTAATATACAAATCCACATTTTTTTTGATGAACAGGCTGTCAGCAGTTTTTTCAAACTGGTCCACATGCTGGACTTCATCCAGAAAGACATAATTCATCTTTTCCGCAACCAAACGAGGCTTGATATAGTCATGAAGCTCCCTGTATGAATTCAAATACTCATATTCGACGTCCTCGAAGTTTATAGAAATGATTTGATCTTCACCGACCCCATTGTTCAGTAAATACTCACGGTAAATTTCAAACATGGTAGATTTCCCACATCGACGAACGCCGGAAACAACTTTGATAATCTGTCTGTCTTTCGATCTTATTAAAAAATCCAGATATTCTGCTCTTTCAATTATTTTCATAATAAGATCACCTCATTGATAGAATATCCTCATTATAATCCCGAAACAGTCATATGTATATATTTTTGAGGATTATATTCCTTAAACTATAAATTACCCTCATCGATCCGCTCCTTCTATCCTGTAAATGCGCTGTTTGAATAGTGAGAATACAACAAATCATAAGCGCATTTTCATGGCTTCCTGGTGATTCGCCGCGAAGCATGTAAAGTCTATCCTGTAAATGCGCAGAAAGAAACTACATAATCGCAAGGAACATGGCGCATTCACAGGGCTTCCTGGTGATTCGCCACGAAGCATGTAAAGTCTACTCTCATGCAATAAGGCCATGAAGATTAAGCTGTGAAGATCCATCTCTGTCTGAAAACCACGTTATGGTAAAATGAATCCAGGCAGCCGACACCTGCGAATCCAAAGCAAGAGGGGGATGAAAGATGGTGCACGAGATCGGGAATGGATGCCTGAAAATAAAGGTGAAGTCCCTGGGAGCGGAACTTACGAGCATACAAGCCGCCGAAGGGGACCTCGAATATCTGTGGCAAGGCGATCCGGCTTATTGGAGCGGCCAGTCGTATATCCTGTTTCCCATCATTGGCGGACTGCCGGAAGATTCGTATCGGTACAAGAGGCAGGCTTTCATCATGAAATCTCATGGATTTGCGAGGAACACCGAGTTCGAAATGGTGGAGCAGACATCCGCGCGCCTTGTGTTCCGCATGAGGGATTCTGCGGAAACCCATGCCCAATACCCATTCCGGTTTGAACTCCTCGTGACCTATTCCATTGAAGGCAGCCAGCTAATGCACGGCCTTTCCGTCATCAATCGCGGAGACGCGGAGATGCTCTTCTCCATCGGCGCTCATCCCGGCTTCAATTGCCCGCTGCTGCCCGGCGAGTCCATGGAGGACTATCGATTGGAATTCGAGCGGGAAGAGAATCTGGAATGCCGCATAAAATCCGATGGCCTACTTACAGGGGAGCGACTCCCGTTCCTTGCCGGATCCAGCAGCAAACCTCTTTCCCATGAGCTTTTCCAAATCGGTGCGGCCATATTGAAGGGAGTCCGGTCAAACTGGCTGGAGATCCGCAGCACACGGAATCCGCATGTCATCCGCATCCAGTTCGGCGGGTTCACGGACCTGGGTATCTGGTCTTCTGCCGGCAATGCTCCTTTTGTGTGCATCGAACCCTGGTTCGGCGTGGATTCCACAAAGGGGGACTCCCCTGATTTCGAAAGCAAGGAAGGTCTTCTCAGGCTGGCCGCGGGCAAGACTTTTTCCTGCGCATATGTGATGACTTTTTCGAAAGAGTAGTGTCGGTTTCCTGCTGCGGAACAATCGGAAAGAGGCTCGGACCATGGAGCTTAGGTCGAATGCGATGACCGCATCCTTGCGCAAATTGATGTCCGTATTCCTGGTTGTGATGATGGCATTCGGAGGCACGACGGGATGTGCACGCAATAAAAGCGCCACGAGTTCCGTAAGCAGCGGAAAGACTTCGGTTTCCGGCGAAGCCTCGGAATCCAATGAAACTTCGGACTCCGGCAAAGTTACGTACTCCGGGAAAGTTGAAGTTTCCGGCGAAGCCTCGGACTCCAGCAACCTTCAGACGAATGCGACACTTTCAGAGGGAAAGTCATCTTTAGCGGAAAACATGCTTTCGGAGGAAAACACGCTGAAGAATCCCAATGCCACAAAAGAAGCCCGAATCCTCAACAACTACATCCGCGGCATATATGGCAAACACATCCTGAGCGGCCAACAGGAGTCCACGTGGATGGGATCGCCCGACTACGAGATGGACTATATTCTGGAAACCACTGGCAAGCTGCCCGCCATCCGTGGGCTGGATTATATCAATGAAGATTTTGACGGCGTCACGCGGCGCGCCATCGAATGGTGGAATCTGGGAGGCATTGTTTCCATCTGCTGGCACTGGGGTACGCCGCCGGATGGAGTCGGTTATGAATCGAGCAAAGGGACTGCGGATTTGAAGGAGATGTTTGTTGGGGGTTCCGATGTCAACAAGGGGATGCTCGCGCAGATGGACCGCGTGGCAGAAGAGCTGAAGAAACTGCAGGAAGCGGGTGTTCCCGTCTTGTGGCGGCCGCTTCACGAGTTTGACGGGGGATGGTTCTGGTGGGGGCGCGGAGGTCCCGAAACCTTCAAAAAGCTGTGGACGCTCATGTATGACCGCTTCACGAACTATCATGGCCTGAACAATCTTGTCTGGGTCCTTGGTTACAGCAGCAAGGTCAAGAATGGGTGGTATCCAGGCGACGCCTATGTTGACATCGCGGGGGCGGATCATTACGGAGAAGGCGCCCAGATTGCGAAATACAAGAAAGTCTTGAAAATCGTGGGAACAGAGATGCCAGTCGCCTATCACGAAAACGGGCCTATCCCCGATCCGGATGCCATGGCGGCCGATGGGGCAAAATGGGCCTGGTTCCTGACCTGGCATACCACTTACATCATGGAGCAGAACAGGCCGGAATACTTGAAGCTGGTTTACAACCACGATTACGTGATAACGCGGGATGAGTTGCCGGATTTCAGATGAAGTGCGGCTCGGTTTCTGGAACTATTTTCACAATTTGCATCCGGGAGGGTGGATTCCATGTTTGAATTTGAAAAGGTCGGCGATGGCGTGCATGTCTTCAAAGGCGCGGCAAATGCAGGTATCCTCATATCAAACGGCAAGGTGCTGCTGATAGATTGCTGCGATATGCTGCCGGATGCCCTGCGGTCTTTTGCAGGGACAAACGAGGTCGACATGGTTCTTTTCACACAGCATAGACGTCCCAATACCGGCGGAGTGTACGGGTGGAGCGGGTCTGATGTGAAAATCATCGTCCCCGACAGCGAGAGGCACCTTTTTGACAAGGTGGAACAGTATTGGGCAGACCCAGCAAACCGCATGCATCTCTACCACCACCAGCCATCGGACCAGATACTCCCCTCCAGCATTGACGTTTCGGCAACGGTCCGGGAGGGTGACGTCATTGCATGGGAAGAATTCAGCATCAGCGTGCTGGATACTCCGGGAGCTACGGACGGCAGTGTTTCATACATCGTCGCAAAAGGGGGGCGCAGCTGGTGCTTCTGCGGAGACCTGATTTATGGAGATGATGACGGCGACGATGAAGATGTCATTGATGTGGGGGGTGACTGTGCACTTTGTGCTAAGTCAAATGGTGGCAATGCACTTGATGAAGAGGCAATAGACGGCGACACAGTTGAGCATGATGTGATTTCGAAGAAAGGGAAACTATGGGACATTTACTCACTGCAAAAAGGTGATGGCTGCATGGATTACCATGGGTATATGGGGAATTGGAGATATCTATGCGCAAGCCTGGAAAAAATTCTTGCGCAGAAACCGGACATGCTGATTCCATCACACGGCGGCGTGATCAGGAATCCGAAGGAATCGGCGTCGTTGCTGATAAGGAAGCTTTCCGCCCTGTATGGGAATTATGCGTCCATTTCATCCATGAATCATTATTTCCCAGGGTTCTTCGATGGAAAGGCCGACTTGGGTGCCAGGATGAAGCCCGCGGCAACCTTTGATTTTCCTGAATTCATCAGGTCAGTAGGCTATACAAGCAGTTTGATTTTATCAGAAACAGGTGATGGATTACTTGTAGACTGCGGGAATGACGTTGTGATTGACAACCTTCGCGGCCTGCAGGGTGAAGGGGTGCTGAAGTCGCTGGACGACTGCTGGGTAACCCATTATCACGATGACCACGCGGATGCGCTGGATAAACTGGAAAAAGCTTTTCATTGCAGTATCCTGATAACCAGCGTCATGAAAGACGTGCTGGAAAATCCGGAAAAATACCGGCTTCCATGTCTGTCACCTGTTTCCATAAATGCGAAGGGGCTTG
>CAZFWQ010000073.1:0-12747 GCA_964522755.1 uncultured Oscillospiraceae bacterium
CCCCTGATGGGGATATGGAATACTTCGGAAATCACCTGCGTCCATCCGTGGATGAAGTAAATCCAGCCGTCTTCCACATGCAGGTTCCGCTCCCGCTGCTGCGCGAGGGCCTGGTGCATGAACCTCAGGTCCCCCCTGTAATTGAGTTCCCAGACAAGGCTGTCTGCGGGGAAAACACATGAATCCGTCAGGGGGGATCCCGGCCGATCCTTGCCGAGTCCAGTTGCGTTGACGACAAGTGAATGCGGCTTCAGGCCGGCAAGCAGCGCGTCATTTTGCGAAGCATCCGGCGTCAGGCAGTATTCGACTGGAATTCCACGGTTGAGATCGTCGAAAATACGGCGTATCTCATCCAGGCGGGGCTGGCTCCGGTTGGCGATGACAATGCGGGAAGGCCGGTCCCCCCCCCATTCCTCCTTCATCAGGTATGCACCGATGGCGATGGCGCTGCCGCCGGCACCCATGATGAACACCTCTCCGCCATGATCAAGCCAGTAGCCGCCCGGTATGAATGCATCCATGGATAGCCCGCTGGATATCGGATCCTTCGCAAACCCTTCCAAATGCCCGTTTTTCTTTGAAATGGAAGAGAGTTCGCCGAATGAAGCCGCATACGGGTCAAGGTATCCGAACATATCCCGGCAGGCGTGGAACAAATCGATTTTATGCGTGGTGACAAGCGCCCCCGCCGAGATTTCATCATCTCGGATGAAAGCGACGACTTCCCGGTATTCGGCCGGATCTGCATGGATTCCGATATCGATGCCTTTGATGACTGCGTTCCCGAGCCCCAGCGCCTTTGCCCATTCCGGGAAAATCCGCATGATGGAGGACTGGGTCGTGGTGACCCCGATGAAGTATAGGGTCGGCCTGTCCGCTTTGACAAATGTCCGCATGGCGTTCACTCCTGCGCTCCTTCATATTTGCGTGCCAGCGCCTTCGCCGGATTCCCGGCAATCATGAGGCGCAGCTGTGGTTCCTGGAATCCGTTTTGCCGCAACAGCGGAAAAAAACTGGCGTGGATGTAATCGAGTCCGATGCCGCCGCCATAACTGCGCATCCTTGTCCTTGTGGTATCCAGCCCGAGGAGGATGCGACCCCCAAGCCCATGGTCGTGAAGATACCTGATCATGTCCATTTCCGATTCATCCGAATGATATTTGAACCGGCCGATGGTATCGAGTTCCAGCCAGGCGCCGGCAGCCGCGACCTCCGCCATAGGGCCGGCGTTGTCTGGTATGCGGTCAAGATGGCAGAGTATCAGCCGGTCTGGCGCAATGCCCCGGTCCGTAAAAAATCGGAGGATTTCGAGCCCCCCTTTTCCTCCTTCGGTATGGCACAGGATCGGCGCACCGGTTCTACTGGAAGCTTCAGCCGCAGCCTCAAAAAGCGTCTCCCATCTCCCGGAAATCCCTTCCGGCCCTGCAGCCGCCTTGATGACGCCTGCCCGCGCAGATCCTGTCCGTTCAGGCCATGCATCGTCACCGTCCAGGAACATGCCTTCAAGGAGTTCCCTGACAAACAACGCCGACAGTTTTTCAGCGGAAGCGGTGTGAATCCAATGGTCGGCCGGATACATGAAAGGCCTGTGAAAGCCGGTGACTGCAATCACCGCAACGCCGCTGTCCCGCGATGCCCGTTCAAGCCATTGCGCTATCCGGCCGCATCCGACAGGCTGGGCATCTACAAGGGAACAACCGCCCGCATGGCGGTATGACCGCAGTTCCTGCACTGTCTTGTCATAATCGTCCAGCAAAAGGTCTCCGTTTTTTCGAGAAGGGGCACCGGCACGAAGGAACAAATGCTCATGAGCCTGGCAGGCTCCGAGTTCGCCGGCCGGACGCTCTCCAAGTACGGTCTGCACCATGCCTCCCGACCCGGCAGGATTACCCGCGGCGGACCCTTCCGGCCCGGCAGGATTTCCCGCGGCGGACCCTTCCAATCCGGCAGGATTCCCCGCGCCGGGACTGCAACCGCCCGGATTCTCCTGCCCCATCATGGTTCCAGTTCCAGCTCCGAAAGGGTGGCGGGCATTTCATGCGCCGTGTTCACCTTGTCGGGTCCGGTGACCAGATCGAAACAGGATACGACCAGCTTCCCTTCCCAGATGCACGGTTCGCCAGGCTGGTCGAGTTCTCCATGCAGGCCGTCGCTGTCGGGGCTTTGCGCGATTCGCGACACTTTGCCATCCTTTGTCACCATGGCCACGGCGTTCGCTGAAAAATCCGCCACGTAGAAATTCCCCGTGACCGGATCCCGGATAATCCCGTCCGTTGTCTGAAGTTGGGCCGGATCTTTCGCCCATACCCTGTTTTCCTTCACCGTCCCGTCCGGATGGAATGAGATGCGGTGGAAGGCCCCATCACCGAAATTGCCGACATACAGGTTGCCTTCGGCGTCAAATTCGATTCCGTCGGCACCATACTGGCACTCCGGATTCTGGGTCAGGAAAGTGGTGATGATGTCCGGATCCTCAAGCGTGTTTGTCACGGGGATATCCGCGTCATCCAGCGCGAACCGGTATACGCAGCTTACCAGTTTCCCGGAAAGATCCTGAACCTTCGAAAGCATGCTCTGCGTCACATAGACATACTCGTCCCGGATGCGCATCCCGTTCGGATGCTCCATGTCTTTCGCGACAACCGTGCATTGCACGACCTGGCCGTCCCGGACACGCAGCCTGAGGATGCGACCCTTGAACAGAAGTTCCGGCGCTCCGGACCAACCCTGGTTGTCCACCACGAAAAGGTCTCCGTCCGGGCCGAATGCGATGCCCATCGGATGCGCGCGGCCGGTTTCAGGATGAAGCGGGACATCGGCCCATTTCGTGATGCTGCGGTTCCTGTCGATTTTCAGTATGCACCCCGGCACCGTCGGGTCCGCATAATTGGCGGCGGACAGGAACAGGTTGCCTTCCGCATCCACTGCCATTCCATCGGGTGTGTTGCAGCATTCGGGCAGAACAGCGAACAATCTTGGCGTCTGCATGGTCTTCTCCCTTCAATTGTATTTGATTACTGTTTTTTTGTATGTGCGGCGTTCCTCGATCATGCGGAACGCCTCCAGGATCTGATCGAACGGGAGCACATCGGATATGAAGTCGTCCGGACGGAGGATGCCGGCCTGCATCCAGTTGATTACCTGCGTGTGGGCCTCGAGCTCCTCGGATTTCATGGGCCACTGGATGAACTGAAGGGTCCAGTTGTACGGCGCCTTGCTCCAGTCTAGCTGCATGTCGAGTTTTGGGGAGATGCCATAACAGCAAATCTTGCCGTTGTATTTCACCAGCTCCATGGCCTGGTTGATGAGCGCGTTGATGCCCACCGCATCCACCACGAAATCCACGCCGTCCGGGCAGATGCCGCGCACAACTTTCGTCATGTCCGCAGTCTGGCTGTTGAAGGCAAAATCGGCACCCATGGATATGGCATCCGCCATTTTTTCCTCCACGATGTCGAACGTGATGACCGGCCCCATGCCGAGGAGTTTGGCGAATTTGGTGAAGCTAAGGCCCACCGGTCCGGCGCCAATCACGACGATGCTTTTGTTTTCCTTCATCTCGAAGCGTTTCATGGCGCTCAGGACTTCCCGGAATGTGACAATCATCGAAGCGCCCACGGGATCGAAATCCGACGGGATCCTTGACTGCGCCAGATGTCCTTCTGAAAAGCCGGGTGTTCCGGGGCCGCGACCCTGACGCTCCATTGCCTTCCAGTCACCGACAACGCCATATTCGGAATAGGCGCCCCAGGATGAATGATATCCATCCGTCATGCCTTCGACAAACGGAAGCAGGACAAGATCCCCCACATCAAACGCAGTCACGTGCTTTCCTTTTTCAACAACGCGGCCCACCCCTTCATGACCAAGCAGCGTGGGATAATTGCTCCAGTTCTTGAAATTGCGGTGGACCAGCTTGATGTCCGTGCCGTTGCACACGCCGCAGGACTCCATCCTGACCAATGCCTTGCAATCGTCAATCGTCGGCATCGATACTTCCACGATCGCCAGTTTCCCGTCCTTGTCCACACCCAAACTCCGCATGATGATCCTCCTTCGGTTCTGTCACTATTGATTTCCAAATGATTCCATGTCAAATGTTCTGATTCAAGCAGACGATATCCTGATTCAAAATAGACCAACAATCATTTTCGCACAAGTTCAACCGTGAACTGGTTTCGATCTCCGCGATACCTGGCAATTGAATACTCGATTGGCATCCCGTCTCCAAGATAGGCCGTGGTTCGGACCAGGCAGACCGGCGCGCCGGATTTGAGCCCGAGAAGCCTCGCCTCTTTCCCTGATGCGCCGACAGCCTCAATGACCCGGACGACACGCTCAACGCGCAAGCCATAACGTTCCTCAAGTACAGCATAAAGCGAACTGGAGGTAAAATCCACTGAAAGCAGGGATTGCACGGGTTCAAACGGCAGCCAGGTTTCCAGATAGACCACCGGCACATTGTCTGCCTTGCGCAGGCGGCATAAATAAAGCAAGCCCGCTTCATCCGGGAGCGAAAGGTGTCCGTTGATGTCCCCACGACCGTCGGCACGTCGCAGATCCAGTACCTGTGTGCCCGGTTCCATGCCCTTCTGGCGCATTTCCTGGTTGAAACTGTCCAGCTTCTGGAAAAACCCCTCGTCGATCTTGGGCCTGCGCACAAAGGTTCCCTTGCCCTTTTCCCTTGTCAGCCAACCCTCGTTGACCAAATCATGAAACGCCTGGCGTACGGTGGAACGGCTGATGCCCAGGCTTGATACGAAGGTCATCTCCGTCGGCAGGCATTCAGATTCCGCAAGTGCTCCCGACATGATTTTCTCGAGGAGGATCTGCTTGAACTGGTAATAGAGCGGAACGGGAACATCCTTATTCAAAGCGAAGTCCTGCATGTCGAATGTCAAGACGCAGCCTCCTTCCCTCCACACGGATAATAGGATGATTGTCATGTAGTCCAACTGAAAGTTCGCACGGCCGCTCGTTTGAAAGTCCGCACAGCAACTCGTTTTCAACGCACAACCGGGTTCATTTTCAATGCGCCGCCAGAAAAGCCAGAACTTCATCCGAAGTCGGCAGCGAAGGGATTGCGCCTAATTTTGTGGTGGCCAGCGAACCTGCAGCATTTGCGAATGTAAGAATGCGGACAAACGAATCATCGGCGCGGAACGCATCAGGATCCCCTTGTTTCAATCGCGCGGTGATGCCTGCGAGAGTGGCCGCCACAAAAGCATCTCCGGCACCCGTGGTCTCAACTACGGTTACATCTTCGAATGTCGGAAGGTATCCCGTGTGAGACCCATCGCTGTAATAGCAGCCCTTCGGCCCGAGTGTCACGACCACAAGTTTCGGGCCCATGGCAAGGATGGCATCGGCACAGGATTCGGGTGTTTCGCAGCCCAGGATGAACCCATACTCCTCTTCACTGATTTTTACAATATCCGCATAGGGAAAACCTGCATTGATTTCACGCCGCGCCGTTTCCTCATCTGGCCAGAGGCTCATGCGCAGGTTCGGATCGTATGAAATCAGCAGACCCTTTCCCTTGGCCATTTCAATGGCCTTCAAGGTGGCGGATTTCACAGGTTCCGCACCCAGGCTGATTGAACCGAAGTGAAAGAATGTTGACCCTTCAAAATATCCGGCATCAAGTTCTTCCGGGCGAAGCAGCATATCGGCGCCCGGATTGCGGTAGAACATGCAATCCCTTACGCCGTCGCTCTTCTGCGCCACAAACGATAGTGTGGTGCGCGCATCCGGGTCCGCCACCAGGAATTCCGTGTCGACCCGCAAGTTGTCCAGAACGCCGCGCAGATAGGCTCCGAACGGGTCGTTGCCAACCTTTCCGATGAAGCCGGCTTTCAGGCCCAGCCTCGCCACTCCGGCAGCCACATTTGCCGGCGCACCGCCCGGCGCCTTTTTAAACCCGGTGCTTTCCGCCAGTGACGCGTCACGGTCAAGGGAAACAAAATCGATCAGCAGTTCTCCCAGGCAAATGATATCCAAAGCATCCATTTCTTTTCCTTTCATCCTGCCGCCGTGAAACACCGGCTGACATCATGCAATATTATCAGGACTGTTCCGTCAGAGAAACACTGGCTTCCGTCCCGAAAACCCATATGCAAGTTTCCATCCGGTCAATCTGTCACAAATGGTGCAGCAGCTGCTTCCATCATGATGGTAAAAGCCTGTGCCTCGGTCGATGTTCCCGGACGGTCGAAAGCCGGGGAACTGCAGGCGCCGTGGATAACACCATACTCGTCGATTTTTCCGATGGCTGCCTCCCTCATCACATGGGCTTCCTTCAGCCATGCATTTCCAAGCCAACCGCCCTGCACGCTGGAATAGATCGCGAATGCGAGCATCTGGCCAAGATTGCTTTCGACAAAGGTTTCCGGTTCATCGATGAAGTCGTGGAACAACCCGTCGGCACGACGATGCGCAATGCACCCCTCCAGGATTTCATTGAGAAACGCGACCATTTCCTGTTTCTCATTTTCCATGGAAGCCGGCAAAACTGCAATGACTTCGGCAAGACCAGCGGCAGTCCATCCATTCCCGCCGCCCCAGAAGGCTTTCCGGACCCACTCCCCGCTGCCGCCGTCATAGATGTGGCGCATCATCTTCTTTTCCGGATCCCACAATTTCCTTTTCGCACCCCGCATCTGTTTCACCGCTTCAGACAATTCACCGAGGGCTGCGAAGGAAGGGGGTGCCATGTAGGTGCAGTCGGACCAGTACTGCGGTTTGTCAATTACGTGGTATATTATCCCGTCGGAATCTCTAGGTGCGGTTTCACAGGCGTATCGCCTTACGTTTTCAACTGCCCTCGCAAGCAATGGATCCCCTGTCTCATTGGCAGCGTACACCAGGACCGGGGCATGGGCAATAGCGTCCGTGCTTGAGGAACTATCTTCAACCATGCCCGGACGTCCGTCCTGCCGTTGCCGCAGCGCGGCGTCCCTTGCGAAAAGGATGGCCATTTCCCGCTTCCCGGCATGAATGAGCGCACGCCCCCCGACGGCGTGTTCCCAACACTGGCGCTGCATGCAGAGCATGGCAACCGTGGCCTTTTCAATTCTTTCAAGTCGATTCATCGTTCAGCTCCCGTTCCGCGCAGCAATCCGCATTGCATCGGATATCCCGCCTGCGCTTATTGCATGTCAGTATGTCCGTACATATATTATCATTGTTTTTCTGTCTTGTGAAGATGCCCTGCCTTGCCATATTGTCCTTCCTTGCCATATTGCATCATCGTATGCGTTGCGCATATGTGACACGGGCATCGCGATGAAATGCGCCATCATGAAAAGACATGCGAATACGGCCTCGTTGAGTTTGCATCGTTGTGTGTGTTGCGTATAAGCGACAAAGGCACTCCGGTGAAAATCGCGGTGTTGATATGCCTCCAATGTGTTTCACCGTCATCAGCAATGGTAATGATGAATTATGAAGTTTTTACCAAGATTTTGAGCGTTCACAGTCAAATCATGCAGGATGATGACGAGAAGCCGAAAGCAGCGAAAGCGATTGCAGAAGCGATTTTCGAATTTGGGAGAGTGCAAAAATGACAACCGCCATTCGTGTCCTAATTGTCGAAGACAGTGAAGATGACACCATCTTGTTGCTGCGCGAGCTGCGTGCCGGTGGCTACGACCCGCAATGGGCACGTGTTGATTCGCCCGAAGGATTGACGCGCGCCCTCGATGGGCAGCACTGGGATGTCATCCTCTGCGGCTCCGTGTTATTTCATCTTGATGCCCTGCAGGCACTGAAAATCGTTCAGGGAAGTGAATGCGACATTCCATTCATCATCATGTCCTCAAAGATTTGCGAGGAGGCGGTGGTGCCCGCGATGGAGGCCGGCGCCCACGACTATGTGATGAAGGACCGGCTCAACCGGCTTCCCTTCGCAGTCAGGCGGGAACTCCGCGTGGCGGCCCTGCATCGCGAACGCAGGCAGGCAGAGAAAGACTTGATCGAATCAAAAGCAGCAATTACAGTAAGCGAAGAGAAATATCGAAATATCTTTCAACTCGGAGTCGATTCGCTTTTCCTCATTGACCAGGAAACAGGAGCGATACTGGAGGCAAACAGTTCCGCCTGCAGAACTTATGGATATACACATGATGAACTGCTGGGGCTGAGGAATATTGACATGTCGGCTGAGCCGGAACAAACAGCACTGGCAACGCAGACAATGGAGGATATTCATGCTTTAATCACTCTTCGTTACCATAGGAAAAAGGATGGCACCATATTTCCAGTTGAGATTTGGGCGAGCTTGTTTGAAATGAACAACCGGAAAGTTTTATTGATTTCAACTCATGACATCAGCTTGCGCAAGCAGGCGGAAACAATCCTGCAGAACAGCGAAGCGAAATTCCGCATGCTTTTTCAAGGCAATCAAACCCTTCTGGTGCTGTCTTCCCAGAAAGATGGCCGCTACCTCGATGTGAATGACGAGTTCCTGCGGATGACCGGTTATTCCCGGGAAGAGGTCATCGGGCGGACATCGCTCGAGTTGGGACTCTCGGAATCCCAGGAACGCATCCAGATCGTCGATAAACTCAGAGAGTCTGATGAGGCATTGAATCTGGAAATACACCTCCGCACGAAGACCGGCGACAGGCGGACGCTGCTCTGCAATGTCGTAAGGCTCATGCTCCATGATGAGCCTTGCCTTCTGGTATCGGCCATCGACAATACGGAGCGCATACGGGCAGAAGAAGAATTGGATGAATATCGGCTTCGCCTTGAAGATTTGGTTGAGCAGCGAACAAAAGAGGTTGAACTGCGGACCAAAGAGGTTGAACTGCTCAGCCAGCTGACTTTGGTATCATTGGAGTCTGCCGCGGTCGGTGCCTGGTGGATCGACTTCACGGAAGATGGCTTCTTTCATGCCTTGGATACAACCGTAAGAATGATCGGGATTCCCATTTCCCAATTACCCGGCAAGGCATACCCCATCAGCGATTGGGTTCATGTTTTGCGTGAAACACAGGTGAAAGTCCCTGAATACACCGATTTGGTTGAATCGGCGCTGGAACGGTTCGCGGGAGCCATTTCCGGCAAATATGAGAAATACAGTGTTGTCTATCCTGTTGCCATGCCGGACCAGACAATAAAGTGGATTGATGCCCGAGCCGACATTTCATCCCGCGATAAGGACGGACACGCAAAATGGATGACCGGCACGCTGATCGATGTGACACAACTGGTGCTTGTGGGGAGAGAGCTCTCAGCGCACAAGACCCAGTTGGAGGGATTGGTGGCACAGCGAACCGATGAATTGGATCAACGAAACATCGATCTGCAGAAAATGTCAGAGAGGCTTATCCTGGCTGCGCGCGCCGCGAAAATCGGCGTCTGGGACTGGGATATTGTCAGGGACGAGTTGGAATGGGATGACGGAATGTATAATCTCTACAATATCAGCCGTGAGCATTTTGACGGTGCCTACGATACATGGTCGCACTTCGTCCATCCGGATGACAAGGAACAGACAGAAAAAGAGATTCAAGAGGCTCTTCGCGGCGAGAAGGAATATTCACCGGAATTCCGAATTATTTGGCCGGACGGCTCCATACGCCATATTCAAGCCTCCTCCCTGACATTCCGAAACCCTGACGGCAGGCCGATCCGCATGGTTGGCATCAATTGGGATACAACCGAGGCCAAAAAGGCAGAATCGGAAGTGCGCGAGAGTGAAATGAGATTCCGGGCTTTCGTGGAGCAATCAAAGGTGGCTATTGGCGTGTTCAGTCAGGAAGGAATCGGATTGTATGCCAATCAGAAATTTCTGGACATGCTTGGCTTGCCAAGTATTGAAAAAATGATTGGAAAGCATGCCTTCGAGTATTTTGCGCCTCAATTCACTGATGAAAGCAAAGAACGGATTCTCCGCCGTTCACAGGGGTTGCCCGTGCCGGAAGAGTTTGAGTCGGTTGCCATGCATGCCGACGGTTCACAGATTCCCGTGAAGATAGTGATCACACCGATCCACCTGCCAAGCGGCAAGGTACACATATCATTCATAACGGATATTACCGAGGTGAAAGCGAGTGAGCGGTTGCTCAGGGAAGAATCCGCACGCTATCAATGCATCATTGAAAGCACGAAAGACTGGATTTGGGTTGTGGGGTCCAATCATTACGAATTGACATTCTTTAACACGGCCATTGCGAATTTCTTGAAAGAAACACTTGGCATCATCTTAAAACCCGGCATGACTCCCGAGGAGATGTTTTTTGAAACCCGTGTTGATGAGTGGAAGGATTATTATTCCAGGGCAGTGAAAGAGGGTCAGTTTGAAATTGAATACAATACGGCTATTGGCGGTTTATACTTTGAAATGCTGATCTCGCCCCTGGTTGTCGATGGGCAAACCGTTGGCGTATCCATATTCGGCAAGGATGTCACGAATGAAGTCAATTACAAGGAGAAGTTGGAAATCAGCAATCAAAAACTTTTGACCAGGCTGGATCAATCACTCAATGCCATATCAAGAATCGGTGAATTGAGAGATGTTTATACGGCCGGCCATCAAAGGAAAGTGACTGAATTGGCTTGTGCAATCGCTCAGGAGCTGGGATTGTCAGACGAGACAATCAGCAATATTTCGAATGGAGCCCTGATCCATGACATAGGCAAAATCTACATCGCTTCCGACATTCTCAACAAGCCTGGCAAGATTTCAAGCCTTGAGTATCAAATCTTGCAGACTCATGTGGAGCACAGCTATGAAATTGTCAGAGAAATTGATTTCCCACCACAGGTTATCGAGATGATCCATCAGCACCATGAACGCATGGATGGCTCCGGCTATCCTCAAAAGCTGACAGGAGATCAGATAATACTCGAGAGCAGGATACTGGCTGTGGCTGACGTCGTGGAGGCCATGACTTCACACCGGCCGTATAGACCGGCTTTGGGCATTGATGCGGCTCTAGGAGAAATCTCATTGTACAGGGGTATAAGATATGACTGTGATGTAGTGGATGCCTGCGTCAGGATATTCAACGTGAATAGCTTTGCCTATACGATATGAATGGTCGCAGTCCGCTGCACCGGCCCCGTCATCGATCAGATCCTGCCTGCATAACTCCATGTGCGCATGGGCACTCGCAGCAGGCCATTCTTTGCGTGTCTCTCAAAAAGGCAGGCAAGGTCGTCGACAAATGCCTTGTATCCGGTATGTTTCGGATGCGGTGAATAGGACGCAGACAGGCTGTTTCCTATGAATTCCTCCAGTGTGAGAATCCGATCATTTGGAAAGGAACGGGTTTCATATGTTTCATCCCTGAAAAAAAACATGAACTGATCCACTGAAACTTCGCGTCCGCCTGAAAATCCTGTGAAATCCGGACAGTGCTTCCGACAAAGTGCGTCATTTTCCATAGTCAGGGCAGATTCCGGAACCCGGCTGTTCCATACAAGGACAACCAGTCCTTCAGGCTTGATAATCCGTGTGAACTCCTGGTGTGTGCGATTGCGGTCAAACCAGTGAAATGCCTGGGCGACGGTGATGAAATCCACCGCATGGTCCGGTATCCCCGTATCTTCGGCGGTACCGTCCAACGCGATGAAGCTGCAGTTCCGCCCGCATGCCTCCATGCATGCGATCCGCATGTTGCGGTTCGGTTCAATGGCATAGATGGTTTTTACGCGCTGCGCCAGCAGTTCTGTGAGAATGCCCGTACCTGCCCCCACATCCGCAACAGATGCATCCTGGGACAGCCCCACTTCATCAAAGAGATATTTTATGAAGGAATCCGGATAAGTTGGCCGGTATTTTACGTAGTAGCCGACCTTGTCAGTGAATTTCCCCGTGTTGTCCATGTTGATGTGCCCCCGCTGCCTGCCAATGCTGTAGACTTCCCATATTATGGCTTCCATCAAGGAAAGTATATCCGAATACCGTTGAAATGAAAAGGAAAAGCACGGGAATATGCACGGGAATAACACTGGAAAAGGCACCGGAACCTGTTCGAAAACAGATTCCGGTGCCTTTATGGCAATTCCGCTGATGGAAAGGGGAGGTGTTCTTGTGGTGATGGTTGCCGCTCTCACCGCCTTGAAAGGCGGTTGCCGCGGATGTCCTCCTTTTGCTGCGCAAAACGAGGACTGGCTCTCGAGCCCTTCCAATGGAAGGGCCCTGCCGCCATTATACTTCCCGCTCTCACCGCCTTAAAAGGCGGTTGCCGCGGATGTTCATGTTTTGCAAGCAAAACATGAACTTACATCATGCCGCCCATGCCGCCCATTCCGCCCATTCCGCCCATTCCGCCGCCGCCGCCGCCGCCGGGAGATTCCTTCTCCGGCTTGTCCGCGACGAGTGCTTCGGTGGTAAGGACCATGGCTGCAACGGATGCTGCGTTCTGCAGGGCAAAACGGGTAACCTTGGCAGGATCCACGATACCGGCCTCAACCATGTTTACATATTTTTCCTGAAGGACGTCAAAACCGATTCCAGGTTTGGAAGCAAGGATTTTGTCGAGAATGACGGAGCCTTCCAGCCCGGCATTCATGGCGATCTGGCGCATGGGTTCTTCAAGGGCCTTTGCAATGATGGCGGCTCCGGTTTTCTCGTCGCCCGTCAATGTCTTAATCAGGGCCTTGACCTTGGGAATGACGTTTACAAGAACGGTTCCGCCGCCTGCGACAATGCCTTCTTCAACAGCTGCGCGTGTTGCCGCGAGCGCGTCTTCGATGCGGAGTTTCTTATCTTTCATTTCGGTTTCGGTAGCGGCT
>CAZFWQ010000074.1:0-12698 GCA_964522755.1 uncultured Oscillospiraceae bacterium
AGGTTGGCCACTGTCGCGGCGATGCCGTTGACCGTGACAGCCTTGACGCTTGCATCGACATAACCCATGGATACAAAGCCGATTGCATTGACTTGGCCCGCAACGGCTTCCTTCACGAGGCCGTTTGTTACGAACGGTGTGGCTGTGGATACGACGGTAAGCATTTTTCCGCTGGCGTCCTTGCCGAGGACAAGTTCCACAAATGAGGCGAGGGTTCCGGCCACGCTCTCACGGGTCTGTACGAAAATAGGCGCGTTGGCTCCGCCGACGTCTTTCCAGTTCGTGGTTTCTCCGAGGAAAATGGACTTGATCTGGTCTTTCGTCAATCCGGCAATCGGATTGTTCTTGTGGACGATGATGGCGATTCCGTCGATGGCAACCGGGAAAACCTTCAGATCGGGATTCGCCGCTTTTTCAGCATCCGTCAGTTCCCTGGAGGAAGCGCCGACATTGAAGCTGCCGTCGATGGCTCCCTTGATGCCGTTGCCGGATCCGCTGCTGGCATAGCTGACGCTGACGACGCTGCTCATTTTCATCAGTTCATCGGCTGCTGACTGGCCAATCGGCGCCACAGTTGAAGATCCCCCGGCTTTGACCGTGCCTGAGACTGTCGTAAAGTAGTTGATGGTTGCGGTGTTGTTCGCATAACGGACTTGTGCGCCGATTGCTTCGGAAACGAACCGAAGCGGAATCATGGTGCGATTTCTGATGGTTTCGACAGGCTTAAGCATCACCATGGGTACGCCGTTCACAAGGGCAGTCCTGGACCCGATTGTAAGAACGATATGGACGGCTGCGGTATCGATTGTAACGGTTTTTGCTCTTACATCATATGAAACCATTGCACCGAGTGCTTCACTCACTACTCGGACAGGGACCAGGGTCGTGCCGTTGCGGACGACGGGTGCGACGTCGGAATTGACTCTGACGCCGTCGATGACTATGCCGATGGCGGGGCTTGATGCAAATACCGGGATCATCCCGAGCATCATGGTGAGGACAATCAGTGCGCACAGAATCTTTTTCATGTTTCAGGTCCCTCCTGTATTGTCTGAATTTGTTTCATCGCCATTATAGCGATTGGATGTTAAGCGCAATGTCAATAACGTAAGAATCTTGTCAGGTTTATATTTGATTCATGTTAAGATTGTTATGCGAGGATATGTTAAGAATGTTATGTCAGCCGTTGCAGGTTCAACACGGGAAAACAGGATGATCGAAAATGATGACCGCGTGCCATAGGCTTATGAGGTGGTAACCGGCGCAGCCATTTCCGAACCTCATAAGCCTATGGCACGCAATTGCCCCTTGCGTGTTTTCTGAATATGTGCAATCATTATAATCAGGTAATAATATCTTGTGATACTTATGTAAGCATTTACCAACAACCGTCTGCTCCATGTTCTGATTTCCAGCAAACTGTGAAACCTGTGCGATTATTACCAAACAACCGTCGGCAAGAGTTGACAGGAGGATGCCATGGACAAGTCTTATCGCATCTATGAGGAAAAAGGCAGGCGCATCGTGCAGGGCCTCGGCGGATATGACGCCGATGAGCAAAAGGACCTCCGCGCCCTTGTCCATCAGAGTTCAGAACGTTATGGCGATGCGCCGGGATTCAAGTTCCGCGCAAAGGGGGGCGGCGTTGAAACCCGCTCATACAAGCGTTTCTCCGAAGACATTGACGCTTTGGGCACGCAGATGTTCAGGGCCGGCTTCGCCGGATCCCGCATCGCCATCATCAGTGAAAACCGATATGAATGGAGCGTCGCTTTTTTCGCAACGGTAAACGGCGTCGGCATTACTATCCCACTGGACAAGTATCTGCCGAAGAATGAACTCGTGAACCTGCTCAAACGCGGAAAAGCCGATGTGCTCTTCTTCTCTCCGACTTATCTTCAGATGGTCCGCGAGATCATCGCGGAAGGCGGGGTTCCCGTGAGGCAATTCATTTGCCTGGATGTGCCAGCTGAAGAAGCGGCAGCAGGGAATCCGGACATATCCGACATCCATGCATGGATCCGGGATGGCAGGGCGGCGCTCGAGGCGGGAGACCGCAGGTTCGTGAACGCGCCGATAGACCGGGAATGCCTCTCCATCCTGCTGTTCACTTCCGGCACCACGAACATGTCGAAGGGCGTCATGCTCTCTCACGGGAACATCGTGGCAAACCTCGCCTCCATGCATGCCTGCATCCGCATAGACAGCCGTGACGTCCACTTGTCGCTGCTGCCTCTTCACCACACATTCGAGAACACCATCGGACAGATGCTGATGATCCAGAGCGGTGCCTGCATCGCGTATTGCGAGGGCATCAAGCATGTGGCCGACAACATCCGTGAATTCGGCGTCACCGTGCTGGTAGGGGTTCCGGCCATACTGGAGGCAATATACCGCCGGGTGCAGGACGGGATAGACAAATCAGGGAAGCGAAAAATACTGGAGATTCTCATGACGGTATCGGACGGGCTGCGCAAGGTAGGCATCGATCTGCGCCGCGTCTTTTTCAAGAGCATCTTCGCCAAGCTGGGGCCTGGCCTGAGGTTGGCGGTTTCCGGGGCCGCCCCGCTCGATCCGGCCGTCATCATCGGGTTCGACCGGCTCGGTCTGGCACTCTACCAGGGATACGGCCTCACGGAAACATCCCCGGTCGTGGCCGCCAACACGGATTTCGTGAATGTTGCGGGAACAGTGGGACACCCGCTTGCCTCCATCGACGTCACCATCGACAAGCCTGATGCGAACGGCATGGGGGAAATCCTCACGCGCGGACGCAATGTCATGCTTGGCTATTACGAAAATGAAGATGCGACCGCGGAAGTGATGGAACCCGACGGCTGGTTCCATACCGGAGACCTGGGCACGATCGACGACAAGGGGCTAATCCGGATTACCGGGCGCATCAAGTCGATGATTGTGCTTGGAAATGGCAAGAAAGCATTCCCAGAGGAATTCGAAGTCCTCCTGAACCATATCCCCGGCGTGAAGGATTCCTTTGCATGGGGTCACGTCACCGCGGACGGCTCTGTGCAGATCTGCGCGAAACTGGTTCGGGACCGCGACCTTCTGGCGGTCATACACGAAGGATCGCTGCCGGACGACAAGGCGCTGGCCTCCTATTTTGAGAAAGCCATCCGTGAGATAAGCGGGAACCTGCCCCAATACAAGATGATTCGCTATTTCCTTCAAACCGACGAGGACCTTGTGAAGACAACCACGCTGAAAATAAAACGGCCTGTGGAACAAGACAAGATCAACGCATGGCTGAAATTATCCGGCCTCGATATGCGGAAGGCATCAGGGAAGCTGATAAGCTGAACATTTCATTCATGACCTGGCCAGTCCGAACAATGCTTCAACGAATGTGGAGTGCTGTTCGGGCCGGCCAGAATTCAACCGATCAGAATTCAGCCAATCCGAACAGTGCTTCAACGAAATATCCACGAATGTGGAGTGCCGTTCGGGCCGATCAGAATTCTGCCAATCCGAATAGTGCTTCAACGAAATATCCACGAATATGAAGTGCCGTTCGGGCAGGATCAGAATTCAGCCAGTCCGAACAGTGCTTCAACGAAATATCCACGAATATGAAGTGCCGTTCGGGCAGGATCAGAATTCAGCCAGTCCGAACAGTGCTTCAACGAATGCATCCGGATCGAACGGCTGCAGGTCGTCGATTTTTTCTCCGACGCCGATGAATTTGACCGGCACATGCATCTCCGACATGATGGAGATGATGATGCCGCCCTTGGCCGTGCCGTCAAGCTTCGTCAGAACCAATCCTGTCAATCCTCCAAGTTCGGAAAAGGTCCTTGCCTGCGAAACGGCATTCTGCCCTGTCGTCGCATCGAGGACAAGCAAGGTTTCCATGTCGGCGCCCGGCAATTCCCGCGCGATGATCCGGTATATCTTCTTCAGCTCTTCCATCAGGTTTTTCTTCGTGTGAAGCCTTCCGGCCGTGTCCACGATCAGGATGTCGGAACCGCGCGCCTTTACTGCCGCGATGGCATCGAAGATGACAGCAGCCGGGTCGGAGCCCTCTTCATGCCTGATAAGCGGCACGCCGGCCCGGTTCGTCCATATCTCGAGTTGTTCGATGGCCGCGGCGCGGAACGTGTCGGCTGCCGCCACGACAACTTTTTTTCCGTCCTGCTTCAGCATGTGGGCGATTTTTCCTATGGACGTGGTCTTTCCAACCCCATTCACCCCGATAACCAGGATGACGGACGGTTTCGTCCGCAGCTGCATGGCACCGGCATCGGTGGCGAGTATCCCGGCAATTTCCTCGCGGATGGCCCGCCGAACGCCATCGGCATCGGCAATCTTGTCTTTTTTCACCCGTGCCCGCAAATCTTCCACGATTCTCCCGGCGGTCGCCATGCCAACGTCCGACGTGATGAGGATTTCTTCCAGTTCCTCAAAAAGCGCCTCGTCCACCTTGCCGAATCCGGCCAGCATCTGATCAATCCGGGTCGTGATCGCGTTTCGCGTTTTCATCAATCCATTTTTCAGCTTGTTGAAAAAACCAACCTTGCGTTCCAGTTTGTCTTCCGGCTGTTCCATCTGCTCCGGCTCCGCCAGTGTCATGGTTTCAGGACTAGTTTCCTTTTTTGGCTCCACCCGTGTCATGGTTTCTGGACCGGCTTCTTTTTTTGGTTCCGTCTGTGGCATGGCTTGCGCTTCAACTTCAATTTTCGGCCGTTCCTTTTTCAATTTGTCGAAAAGCCCCATTTGTTCCTCCTGACGGGTTCATGATGGAAAATGGATAGCAGTAGGCGATCAGCCTGCATTTTCTTCCTGATGCTCCATGCGCATGGAAACGACTTTCGATACGCCATGTTCCTGCATGGTCACGCCGTACAGGATGTCGGACGCCTCCATGGTGCCCTTGCGGTGAGTGATGACCAGGAACTGGATGCTGTCCGTGTAACGCCTGATGTAGTCTGCGAATTTGAACACGTTGGCGTCATCCAGCGACGCCTCGATCTCGTCAAGCACATAGAATGGCGCCGGCCTCATCCTCAGGATGGCGAAAATGAGGGAAATGGCCACCATCGCCCGCTCTCCGCCGGACAGCAGCATCATGTTCTGCAGCTTTTTCCCGGGAGGCTGGACGATGATTTCTATGTTGCTCTCCAGCACGTTCTCCGCATCGGAAATCTGCACCTCCGCAGCGCCTCCCTCAAACAGTTCGCGGAATACGATGGAGAAATTCTTGTTGATGATGGAGAACTGCTCAAGAAACTGGCGTTTCATCACCAGCGTGATTTCATGGATGACACGGCCCAGCTTCTCTTCCCCCTGCACCAGGTCGTCCCTCTGGGAAGCCATGAAGTGATGCCGTTCTTTCGTCTTCGTGAAGTCTTCGATGGCGGACACGTTCACGGAACCCAAAGTGCGTATCTGTCCCTTCAGTTCATTCATGCGCGTCTGGGCCGCGCGCTGGTTCTCGATGGGATGCCTGAACGGTTCCGCGGTGGCGAGGGTGAGTTCATATTCATCCCATAACCGTGTCGAGATGGTATCCATCTCCATTTCGCATTTCACGGAACGCGCTTCCAGTTTCGCCGATTCCTCCTGCAATGACAGGATTTCGGCGTTGCGCGCGGTGATGGCCTCCAGCAGGCCCGCATACTCTTCCTCCAGAAGACGCACATCCTCGTCGGCCGCCTGCAGGCGGAATGTCGCGCCGGTCAGCTCCTCGGCCGATTTCTCCAGGCGACGGTGAAGGCCTTCGATTTCCAGACGGGCCTCCAGCATGCGGGTTTCATTGCGTTCCCGCTCCTCGGCCCTTCGTTCCATGGTGCCGGTCATTGCGACACGCTCCGCTTCCACGGCGACGACCTGCTCCCGAACCGACAGAAGGCTCTCATTCACCGACAGGACTGAAACCCGGTAATCATTCACATCCGCGTGGATTTCATCGCGCTTCGCCTGTTCATCCCGGCTGCGAACCTGGCGGGCGGCAACAGTCTCGCGCAGTGCCGCGATTTCACTCTCCAGCACTCGTGCCCGCGCGCCGCCTTCACGTGCTTCCTTTTCCAGGATCCCGGCCCCCTCGGCCAGCTCCCGTTCTTCGAGCTTCAGCATTTCCTGGCGGGCTATCAGCTTGCGGGCCTGATCAGCCAGCTGCAGCGATTGGCTTTCATCGCGCATGCGTATCAGCTCGAAGTCGGACAGTTCTTTCCTGACCGATTCCAGATCCGCGTCCAGAATGGCCAGTTCCGCTTCAATCCCGTTCCGGGCGAGTTCCACATGGCCCATTTCGTCCGCCAGGGCTTTCATTTCGGCAGCCAGTTCGTGCATCAGCCTCTGCCGGCCAAGAAGGCTCGCATTCCGCGCCGGCTGGCTGCCGCCGGATATGGCCCCGCCCGCATTGAACAGCTCGCCCTCCCGCGTGACGATGCGCAGGCCGTACTCGAACCTGCGCGCCATGGCAATCCCGGCGTCCATGCTTTCCACCACGAGGGTCCGGCCGAGGAGGTTGCGCACGATGTCCGCATACCTCGGTTCCGTATGCACATATTCGTCGGCGGTTCCAAGAAAGCCTTCCATGCCCCGTGCGATGCGCAATGTGGACTCTTCCACCATGCGCGGCTTCACGGCGCGGACGGGCAGGAATGTCGCGCGGCCCAGGTGTTGGCGCTTGAGCATCTCGATGGCCCGTTTGGCGTCCTGTTCCTCTTCGGTTACTATGTTCTGCAGGGCGCCGCCAAGACAGATTTCCATGGCTGTTTCAAATGCCGGATCCACCTTGATCAGCTGTGCGAGGGCGCCATGAATGCCCTTCCCCAGTTCGGGCTTCTCCCGGCAGGCGGCCAGCAGGGCCTTGACGCTGTGGCTGTAGCCTTCAAGGTTCTGCTCGAGATCCTGCAGCACATGATGGCGGGACGTTTTCGCACTGTGCTCGCGGGTCAGTTCCTCCCGGCGTGCACGCAGGGCATCGGCACGCTCCCGCTTGGCCAGCCGGTCCTTTTCGATGGTCGAAAACCGGGCCTTGAAAGCAGAGATGGCCTGTCTGGTCTTACGCAGTCCGGTATCGAGTTCTTCCTGCGTCATGCCGATCCTGTCCCGCTCACGGCCCAGCTGCATCAGTTCGGCTGACAGCTTTCGTTTCCTGTCCGCGGTATTCTCCGTGTCGTTTTTCAGGTTGTTGAGATGGATGCGCTCATCGGACAGCACATCCTGCAAATCCATGATGCGCTGCTTCGCCAGTTCCGTTTCCCGTTCGCCCTCGGAAAGCCGGCCCATCACTTCCGCCAGGCGGCCCTCCGCGTCTGCCAGTTCGGTCGAAAACCTTTCCTTGTCGCGTTCCAGCGCCGCGGAGCGTTTTCTCTTCTTCTCAAGGTCGGCGTCTATTGCGCCAAACCGGGTCTTCATCCCGGCCAAATCCTCTCCGAACCCGCCGTTGGTCTGTTCCAAATGACGGATTTTCTCTTCGTCAAGCTGGATCTGGTGATGTGTCTTCTCTCTTTCCGATTCGATGCGGCGCACGTTTCCATCCGCGGTGGAACGGGTATCCCTGAGCTTTTCAAGCCGTTCCGTCCGCTGTTCGTTCATGATGCGTATTTGATCCAGCTGCTTGTTTTCCGATTCCATCCGTTCCCGGATTTCTGCCTGATGGGCGCGGATTTCCACCATCCTGTCCCGCGTTTTTTCCACGGTTTCCAGAAAAAAGGCTACCTCGATGCCTTTCAATTCCCCTGAAAGGGCTAGGTAGGCCCTGGCTGTTTCAGCCTGTCTGCCAAGTGGTTCCAACTGCGATTCCAGCTCCGCGATGATGTCCTGGATCCGTTCCAGGTTCTGGCGTGTCGCTTCCAGCTTGCGTTCCGCTTCACGCTTGCGGACCTTGTACTTGGTGATGCCGGCTGCTTCCTCGAAAACAGTACGGCGTTCCTCTGAACGGTTGCTGAGGATTTCATCTATCCTGCCTTGCCCGATGATGGAATACCCTTCACGGCCGATGCCGGTATTCATGAATAGCTCATGAATGTCTTTCAGCCGGCAAATCGTCTTGTTGAGCAGGTATTCGCTTTCTCCCGACCGGTAGATGCGGCGTGTCACCGTCACCTCGGCGTATCCGATGGGCAGGCTGCCGTCGGCGTTGTCGAAGGTGATGGAGACGGCTGCGAAGCCCAGTGCCTTGCGCTGCTGGGTTCCTGCAAAAATGACGTCTTCCATTTTTCCGCCGCGCAGGTTCTTTACGCTCTGTTCACCGAGCACCCACCTTACGGCATCGGCGATATTGCTCTTTCCGCTGCCGTTGGGACCCACGACTGCCGTCAGGCCGGAATGAAAGGATAGGCTGATTTTCTCTGCAAAGGATTTGAACCCCTGGATTTCCAAGGTCTTCAGGTGCAATGTGGGCACGCTCCGTTCTCGTTATTATCGCTTGTACGGGATTGTCCTTATCAGATGATACCAAAAACAGCCCCCCGCAACAAGTGCCGCATGCTGCCGGGGGCTGTCGGGTATAAAATTCCTGTCTCGTGCATGGTCTCCGAGTGGTGCGGCTGCGAGGATTCAGCGGGACGTCAGCGTCACGTCACTTCCTCTTGCCAATCGCCGGCAGGACGTCGGCATCAAGTCACTGCCTGTCTCCTATCGCCGTGTAGTTGAGACGTCCCTTGATGTTCTTGTATGCGGGACGGATGATCTTCCCCCCGTTGACATTCTCTTCGATGATGTGCGCACACCAGCCTGCGATGCGTGCCACCGCGAAGATGGGCGTGTACATGTCCTTCGGAAGACCGAGCATTTCATATACGAATCCGGAGTAGAAATCGACATTCGCGCACATGGGCTTGTCGGTTCCGCGCACTTCCTGGAATACGCCCGGTGCCAGGCGCTCAACACGCCTGTGCAGATCGAACTCTTCCATGCGGCCGACCTGCTGCGCCAGCTGCTCCGCCTGATCCCTCAGCAGGATGCAGCGTGGATCCGACAAGGTGTAGACTGCGTGCCCCATGCCGTAGATGAGGCCCGACTTGTCGTACGCCTCTTTCTGAAGCAGTCGGACGATATAAGCCTTCACCTGGTCGTCGCTGTTCCAGTCCTTCACTTCCCTTTTCAGATCTTCCATCATTTCTATGACCTTGTTGTTCGCTCCGCCATGCTTCGGCCCTTTCAGAGAACCGATGGCCGCCGCCACGCAGGAATAGATGTCCGTTCCGGTCGAGGAAACCACATGGGCTGTGAAGGTGGAATTGTTTCCCCCGCCGTGTTCGGCGTGCAGCACAAGCGCGAGGTCAAGGATTTTTGCCTCCAGCGGCGTATACTGCCCGTCAGGGCGCAGCAGCGCGAGGACGTTCTCCGCCGTGGACAGTTCGGGACGCGGATTGTGGATGAACAGGCTTTTGCCGTCGTGGTAATGGGATTTGGCCGCGTACCCGTAACAGGCCATGAGCGGGAATGTCGCAATGAGGTCCATGCTTTGGCGAAGCAGGTTCAAGACGCCAACATCATCCGGGTTGCTGTCGTATGAGTATTTTACCAGGACCAGCCGCGCAAGCTTGTTCATCACATCCATGCTTGGCGCCTTGAGGATGTTGTCCCTTACGTAGTCTTCAGGCAGTTTGCGGAAGTGTCCGAGCACCTGCCTGAAGTCAGCCAGCTGGTCAGCGGTCGGCAATTGCCCGAACAGCAGGAGGTACACGCATTCCTCGAATCCGTAACGGTTTTCCGTGATGAATCCGTTCACCAGATCGTTGATGTCGATGCCGCGATATACGAGTTTGCCTTCGACGGGGATTTTCTCGTTGTCGTCAAAGACGTAGGCATGCACCTCGCCGATCTCCGTGAGGCCGACAAGCACGCCTGAACCGTCTTCATTCCTCAGCCCGCGCTTGACGTTGTAGCGGTTGTAAAGGCCGGGGCGGAAACGGGTTTCGATCTCCACACTCTCGCTCTTCGTGGTGAAAAAACTGTCCAGTTCCTCTGCCGTCAAATCTTTGAACATGGTGTCTCCTCCTTTGAATCATGGTCCTGCGATATCGGGCATTGAATCATCGTCCTGCGATACCGGGAACGGTGTTGAATGGATGAATGCAGCCCAGGCGGCCAATCCGGGATTCTTTCGCGCGATGCCGTCATTCGGGTGTTCTGCCGGCGGACTGGAGGCGGCTGATGTTGCGTGTCGCATTGCGGACATGCTGGACCATGAGGGTTTCCGCCCTGTCCGCATCCTGCCCCTGAAGGGCTGAAAGGATGGCGCCGTGTTCACTGAGCGTTTTCCCGGCACGTTCCATGTTCTGCAGCGAAAGGCTGCGCGCACGCTGTATGTAGTGGTGGAATGCTTTCAGGGTGCGGTTCAGCAGGCGGCTTCCGCTTGCCTGGAAGATGATTTCGTGAAACCGGGTATCCAGCTGCAGCAGGGGTCCCGCCTCTCCACGTCCGGTATGGAAGGCTTCCAGGGCCAGAATCTCCTGCAGCGCCGTCAGTTGGTCCGGTGAAATGGAAACGGAAGCCCTTCGCGCGGCAATACCCTCGATTTTGGTCCTGATCTCGCCGATATCCCGAATGTCCTCTTCCGACAGGCCTTCCACGGTAGCCCCCTTGTTGGGGACGTACGTAACCAGGCCCTCGAGTTCCAGCTGCCTGATGGCTTCGCGCACAGGGGTCCTGCTCACGCCGAGTTCGGCTGCGACGCGGGACTCCGTGAAACTGTCCCCTGCCAGGTACCTCCCGTTGAGGATGTCGTTTTCAAGCCGTGTGAACACTTTGCCTCTGAGTGAAGCCTCGCTGGTGACAGATTCATGACTGTTCGTTTCCAGGATTTCGGCCACCCCCCCTTGCCTTCATTGGAAAAAAGATACCATGAAAGCTGCCCCTGTTTGTATCATTGTATACAATCTCAGGAACGGCGTCAAGGTGTTTTGCAGTTTTCATATCATGAAATTGCAAATGTATAAATATCCGAATTATACATCATAGGTTTCATTCAAGCGTGCAAAGCCGGTTTTCAAGAAAAACCCCTTAGCTTCATTGACCATTTCCTCTTCGGAATAGCCGGGTGTGCGATGGGATATCAGCAATTTGCCAATTCCGGACTCCAGTGCAAATCGTCCGCAATCAGCAGCACTGAGGTGATTTCTCACCCCAGGGCGGATGTCCCTGGACATCAGGCCGGCATGAAGCAGACCAAGATGAACGCCCGCCAGAAAAGGGGTCAGACCGTCATTCGGACCGGTATCGCTCCCGTATGCGAATATGCGGCCTCCGGATTCGGCCCTCACCGCGAAAGAAGGAACGGCATGCGGCATGGCGGCGAAGTGGAGCCGGATAGTCCCGATATCCAGAACAAGGCCGTCCGCGAGCGGCTGCAAGAGGAAATACTCCGGCGTATCCATAAGCCTGTACTGCTCTTCCGGTTTCGGAGACGCCCAGACGGGAATCACACCGGCGAAGCTGCCACGGTTCTTTCCCGTCTGGACCGCGTAGCGCAATACGTGCATGTCGGAAATGTGATCGCTGTGAAGGTGCGTCAGGATAATGGCGTCGAGCGACTCGAACCCGGTATGGCGGAATAGGTTGGAAAGCACGCCGCTGCCGCAGTCCAGAAGGATTCGCGTGGTCCCGTCCGCCAGAAGGTATCCTGAGCAGGCGTTTCCAGCGTCAGGAAAAGGTCCGTTGTTTCCCAGAATTGTAATGGTCATGCTTCCTGCTTTCCGATCCGGGATGCTGCGGCAGCATGTCACCGGATCCATCAGATTGCCATTGATTGCAGAAAACCCGACAAAAACGCCTTTCAGCCCTCCATCGGGTAATGTCAGTCCGAACCTGACGGACCTCGCCGGTTGCCTAGTATTCCTTGCCGGCCCGATACAGGCCTGCATCCTTTTCCATGGTCGCCTTGCGGCCCGCTGCGACATACACGGAATCAAAAGTAGTGTCCACGACGATCCAGCGTTTTTCACCGGACAGGTACACTTCATTCCAGGCGTGGTATTCCTTCACATTGTCAGTATATCCCTTGACAAGTTTGGCCGGTATTCCCTGGCTGCGCAGCATGGCCGCAAAGACTGCCGAATAATCGTAACAGATTCCCTTCCCTGCAGCGAGGATCTTGTCGATGTCTGGCACATAGGTGCTTTGCAGCGTCTTGATCTTCGTGTAGTCATACTGTATGTTTTTTGTGACAAACTGATATATTGCCTGGATTTTCTCACTTTCCGTCTTGAGGTTGGTACAAAGCGCAGCCGCTTTCAAGATGGTCTTCATGCTGCGATTCCAGTGGACAGTCTGGATGGAATTGCGAAAAACATCCAGCAGGTTTTTCACCACTGAATTGAAGACCTGCTTCTCTGCGACGCGATAGCGGTTGTCCGCGACATTTTCAAAGATGGTGACCGCGTAGTCGCCGTTTCCAAGCTGCATCGGGAAATATTCGAAGCTGGATCGGCCGAAGAGATCATAGTCGTAGTTGGTGGTTTCCTTCTGGACGCGCGTCTTTATGCGGGCGTCGCCACCAGCAAGATAACGGACACCGATGGAACCGCCCATGGTGTTTCCGGGATCATAATTGCCGGAGAGGGTAGCAGGATTGAGTCCAGAATCCGCATTGCCCGCCACTGAGGTTGATCCTGCCGCAGCAGGGATCGCTTGCGCTTCCACAGGGACTGTACCTGTTTCCACAGGGGCTGCGCTTGTTTCCACAGGGGCTGCGCTTGTTTCCACAGGGGCTGCGCTTGTTTCCGCTG
>CAZFWQ010000075.1:0-12679 GCA_964522755.1 uncultured Oscillospiraceae bacterium
AGAGGATTTTCGCCGCCGGCCAGATCGCCATCATGGACATCTGCCCGGTCACCTTGTGGATGACGGCGTTCGAGAAGGCTTCCTCCAGCAAGGCCGATTCCTCCTGCGCCCGGTTGTCCATCCAGACAATCGCCCTGCGCAGCGGGGAACCGTTTTCATCCACGCAAACAAGTGTTTCACCCTGCGCAGAGATGGACAGCGCGACAATGTTCGCGATACCGGTTTCGGATTTGGCCGACAATTCCGCCAGCGCCGACCGGAAAGCTTCCCAATAAACACCTGCATCCTGTTCAACCATGAGGGCGGAAGGAGCAATGAGGCTGTATTCCCTTGACGCACTGCCTGTTTTTTCGCCGTTTTCATTGAAAACGGCCACCTTCACGGCAGTGGTTCCCAGATCAATGCCCAGAAGAAACCTCATATCGCATTCCTCTCCGGTCTTGCACGTCGGGAAGTTGGAAACGCGTTTGGGAATATCCGTGTCAGTTTATCTCAATGCACATGGGAATACCCATGTCGCTATTGCTCAATGCATATGGAAATTCCCATGTCGCTATTGCTCAATGCATATGGAAATACCCATCTTTTATAATTCCAGGATGGAGATGCCCATGATCCCGCAGAAGCTCTTCAATTCGCCGACAACCTTGCCTGGCTTGATGACCAGATGATGATCCACCCCATTTTCGTACAACCCGGTGAAAAACGCATCCGCGCCGCAAGCCGGTTTTACTTCTGCCAACATGCGCATGGCGTTCTGCCGCCATGTGCCCGCATCCGGCTTGACCGTGGAGCCGGATGAAATCAGTACCCGGTACTCTCCCCCGATTCCCGATATGCCGCACAAGGTGACGGCACCGAGTTCCTTGAGCGGGAACCCCACCATCAGGCCTTCGCCGCACTCATTGACGGCCGCGTCATCCCGCGGGTCGGCCAGGGACATGGCCGTGCTGCCTTCATGGGCATACTGCAGCATGTTTTCGCCGACCCCCACCATTTCCAGCATGGTGGACGGACGGCCGTCTCCCATCTGCGACAGGGCGTACATCAGGAAGGCATGGGGGATGTCGCCTTCCGTATCCAGTATGATGCCTTCATCTGCCAGAAGCGATGCGGCGAGGTTGCACACGCCGCCGTACATGGGATAGCACTCGGCCGCCGCCGCATCCAGCCCGTATTTCGCAAAAATGATTTTCATGGCCGAATAAACCTTGACGGACCTCAAAAACAAACCATATCCAACCTTGATTCGGATGTCTCCGTCCGGGAATCCCCGCTCCAGCGCCAACTGGCTTGCCTCCGCATCCGTCATCCTGTCCGCTTCTTCAAGAAGCTCCCTCATTTCAATGTGCACGATGGTGGGACCCAGGGATTCGGAAAAATTCCACTCTTCTTCCGACATGTCCTGCGCTCCTGAAAAACGAAATGTCTGGCGGGGCCCAATCAGCCCGAGGACGGCATTCGCCGCTTTTCCCGACGCGGCGGACGCGATGGAATAAGAGATGACCTCATCCGCGGCCGCCCCATCATCGGTGTTTCCGTACACGACCTGATGGTGTATGCCGCGTCCTTTGAGTATGCTTGCGAAATGCTGGACGCTTGCCAGCGAAAAAGTTTCAATATGAGGCACGGCGAAGAGGACGACCGGGATGGCGAGGCGGCTGGCAAAGATATACTGGACCGAATCCAGTATCCAGTTGGCATGGATGAGCACAACGGCATTCGAGTCTGAATTCAATATTCCTTCTGTTACCCGGACCGCGTCTCCGGCGTTCCATACGGGTTCATAGGACTTCACCCGGGCACCTTTGCCGGCCAGCGCCCCGGCTGCGGCCTCTATCAGCGCCGCGCTCCGTTCCCCGCCCAGTTCCGCGGCATTTGCCATGACCACCAGCGCAATATCGGGTTGCATCATACGCCCTTCCTCCTGTTCCGGATATGCGATTCACAAAACCGGCCACGCACCAGCCGGCTGCCGTTATGCGGTGGAAATGTCATGCCTGCCTGTCCATGATGGAAATGACTTCTTCCAGGTTCTCTCCAAAAGATCCCCCCCTGACGAAGTCTCCTTCAAACAGCGCGCTGCCCATGGTGAATCCCCATGCGCCTATCCTGTTCATGAACGAAATTCTTTCCGCGCTGTTGATGCTTCCGGCTATCACGGTCACCGATTCCGGGATTTCCGCACAAAAACGCCTTGCAAGCGTTTCAGGATCAGAAACATGCCTGTAGGCCAAAATGTCAAATCCGATGATTCCTTTTTCCATCAGGCTTTTGGCCTGGCCGATGATCTCATCCGTTTCGCACTCGAGAATGCTGGGGCTTCCGTGGACACGGCCGACAAACGGCAGGTATCTGATGCCTTCAGGATTCAGGTACGCCCATACGGCATCCGAATACAATGTACCCATCAGATAGTCAAACCCGTATTCAACGGCCAGTCTGGCACCGCGTAGGCAGCCCTCCTCCGAATAGGTGACCACTTCCAGGAAAGGGGTCTTGCCCGCTTCCTTCATCCGGTTCACAAGCGCCTTCATCTCGCCCGCAGGCAGACCGACATCCTTGAATCCCCAGCATGCGACCGGAAGATGGCTGCACTGGCTGAAGACATCCATCGCATTCGAAACAGTCCGGTCATGGTGTGTGAGCATGACTATCAGGTTTGATTTCATCCGGAATCCTCCCGCCGTTTCCGGCAAACCGCCCGGCGTACGCGATTGCCCCGCCGGCAAACTGCCCAGCGCCCGCAGATACGCAAAAGACCCGCACATGCGTCCGGGGCCCGGCGATAACAATGGGACAACGGCGCAAATGCAGGACACGGCGTTCTCACAAACCGTTGAAAAACTGCTCGATCGTGAGGTAGCATCCGCCTATGGCAAACTGCTCGTAGTTCATCTTTCCAAGCTTTACTGAAATCCTTCGTGCGATGGGATAAGGCAGGCGTGTCTGGACGGACTTCAGCACAAAGGGGATCAGCGCCTTGTTCACCTCGTTGTAGGGACCACCCAGTACGATATCCGGGATATCAAGGATTTTGATGAGCAGGGCTATTTTTTCCGCCAGGAAATCTCCCGCCCGGCTCAGCAGTCCGCCCGCTTCCCCGCTGCCCAGGTTCATTTCGCTCAAGCTCCTGAAGAAGGCCACTTTCTTCGGCAGCAGCGAGAACTCAGGCACGAAAAGCTCGCTGACGCCGATATCGCTGCCCACCAGATCGCTGAATGCGTAATCCTCTATGATCCCGGCGTTTCCACGCCCGCCTTTGTACAATTCACCGCCTATGATGACGGAAGCACCTATTTTTTCACGGCAGGCAATGAAGATGAAGTCGGATTTCTGTTCATGGGTTCTTTCCCGCATTTCCGCGCACCCCATCAGATGGACATCATTCGCGACAGTGACCGGGGTGTCGAAATAATCTTCGAGGATGCTTTTCATATTGACATTTTCCCAGTTGTTGAGTTCCGGTATGGAAATGGAGAGTCCCTCGTCATGGTCAAGGATGCCGAGAACGCCGATGCATATGCCGATGACGTTCTTCCTTTCCACTTTCGATTCCGCGAAAAACGTGTTGACCATTTCAATGATCAGCATCAGGATGGTGTGGACCGAGTCACCAATCCAAAACTCCCTCTTCTTCGAATAGATTGCCTCGCCATCAAGGTTTGTCGCGATGAGCCCGATTTCAGATACGTTCAGGCTCAGGCCTATGGCGAAATGGGAATCCGCGTTGATCCTGAACAGGGTTGCCTGCCGGCCCCCGGTTGATTCCGACAAGCCGCTCTTGTAGATGAAATTGTCTGCCAGCATGTCGGCGAGGATGCTGCGCACGGTGGGACTGGACAGGTTGGTCAGCTGGGCTATCCTGTCGTGGGCTATGGGTCCGATCCTTCTGATGGCGTTCAGCACCAGGAAACTGTTCGCCCTTTTCAGAGATTTTCCGTCCATCGTAAACGATTTCATATTGCGACCCGTTTCCCTTTCAGAGATTTTCCATCCATCGTAAACGATTTCATATTGCGACCCGTTTCCCTTCGCGCATCATGCGGGAACACCATGAGGATGCTTCCCGCATGCAGTCAGGCATCAAGACATGACCCATTATCGCCGATGCGGTTCAGAGAAGCAACTCTCCCCGGCCCGTCGTGTCCCTGCGCAGCTTATAGAGATCCGCCATGTCTTCCTGGTTCAGCGGATACTCGCCGCCGAGCATCCGGGTCAGCGCGAGAACCTTTGCGACGGCTTCGACGGCCTCCACCTGATAGAAGGCCTCATATGGATCGGCATGGTAGGAAACCACGCCGTGATTGGCCAGGAGCATGACTTCGGTCTCAGTCACGTACTTTGCTATGCCCTTGAAGATTCTATCCGTAGCCGTCAGGCCGTAATCCGCAACGGGAACCACGTCGAACATCACGATCGCCTCGAAATAGGAACGGGAGCGGATGGGCATCCGGCAGCATGCGAAAGCAGTCGCATAGGGTGAATGCGTATGGACGACGCAAGAGATGTCCGGCCGCAGGCGATAGAATTCCAGATGCATCCTGTATTCCGAGGAAGGCTGGAATGTACCCCCGACGGTATTGCCCGACATGTCCAGAATCGCCACCATGTCTTTCGTCAGCTTTCCCTTGCATTGGGTTGTCGGGGTGATGTACATCCTTTCCCCGTGCCTGACGGAAATGTTTCCCTCATAGGTCGTCACCATCCGTCTGTCGTACATGGAACGCGCTATGTCCACGACTGTTGCGATTGCCTGCTTTTCATCCATATCCGGTATCCTCCCAGCTTTTTTACAAATGGTTGTATCTTGGTCCATAAAGGGCGCATGCCTTCGCATCGGCCGGCTCAAGGCAGTCCGTGCCGAAAGAGTCCCATGCCGTCGGGCGGAAAATGTCTTCCTCGGGCACATTGTGCATGAACACGGGGATGCGCAGAATCGAAGCCATGGTGATGATATCGGCCCCGATATGCCCGTATGAAAAGGATCCGTGGTTCGAGCCCCACTTCGACATGACGGTGTACACATCCCGGAATGCGCCCCTGCCCGTGGTGCGGGGAACAAACCAGGTCGTCGGCCATGCGGGGGAGGTTCGCTCGTCAATCGCCTTGTGGACCTCTTCCGGAAGGTCTATCGCATGGCCTTCGGCCAGCTGCAGCACGGGACCGATCCCTTTCACCAGGTTGATCCTCACCAGTGTGATCGGCATCTCCCCCTTTGTGGCAAAATTTGTATGAAATCCCTGCCCGCAGAAAGAAAGCGTTTCAGCGGGACACCACCTCGTCGCGGCAAGGCATGCCTCGGCATCCTGCTCCGTTACATCCCAAAAAGGCTTCATCACGGGTTTTCCATCCATTGTCTGCCTTCCGGTGCCGTCAAGCGCGGCCGGGCCGGAGTTGATGAGATGGATGACCCCGTCCTTCCCGCGCCCTTCAAGGCGCTTGCCGGAGATTTTGAAAATGGAATTGGAACTCCAGAACGTGCGTACGTCGCAGAACACCTGCGCGGAGCCGGTCAGCAGGTTTCCGAACATCATGGCCACGGCGTTGAGGCTGTCGTTTTCCGTTGCGAAGGCATATGGCTGGCGGATGCCGGTCCAGTCGAAGGAGGAGCTCAGGAGCGCCTCGTGAAAGTCTCCCACAGGTTTGTAGTCCGTCCAGTGCCGCTGCCCTTGAAACCCGCCGGCAAGGGCATTGTAGCCGACCGATTCCTCACGGAACCCCAATCCGGCCAGCTTTTTGTTTCCGACCATCATGTCCCTGACGATGAGGCCCATGACCACGGAATCTTCCCATGACCTTTCTTTCTCTTCATCCGGAATCCGCGTTTCCGCCGGGTTGAAGTCCGGCCCCGGCCTGCAATGCTTCCGAACCCAATGCATCGCCGATTCGTACTCTTCCGGGTCGTAAATCTTCTTCTTCATCCGCCTGTCGATTTCCGTCATGTCGACCCATTGGGTCCTCATGCCAAGATACTTGTAGAAAAACTCGTCATTGACCATGGACCCGGCGATTCCCATGCAGACGGATCCGATGGACAGATAGGTCTTTCCCCTCATGTATGCCACGGCAATCGCGGCGCGGATGAAGCGAAGCAGCTTTTCCTCGTTGTCCTGCGTCAGTTCCGTTTCCGTCATTTCCTGCACGTCGCTGCCGTAGATGGCGAAGCAGGGGATTCCCCGCTGGTTGTGCGCCGCCATCAGCGCGGCGAGATAGACTGCGCCGGAACCGTCGGGGTTGTTCATTCCGATGGCAGCCGTCGGAATCAGCGGATCCAGTTCCATCGTTTCGCCCGCGTAACACCATGAAACGGCAACGGACAAAGACACTCCGACATTTTCGCGCCGGAACTGCGCGTCGCACATCTGCGATTCCGTCACGCCGGAAATAGCCCGTTCTGCAATGGTGCACGCGACGGGCATGCCGTTGGGGTATTTCGACTTGGCGCTGATCAGCCTCGCAATGCTGCCGCACAATGCCAATGTGATTCTTTCGCATTCCTCGCGGGCCCAGCTGACCCTTGCGTCCACAACCGGCCGGATGCCCACCTTGGGAAGGTCGCCGGCATACCGGTTTTCAATGATCCTTTCCATGGGATCCTCCTGTTTTCCGTTGTTCAAACGGTGTTCATACGGTGCTCACATGAAGCATCATATAAACTCATGACGCTTCACATGACGCTGCGAATGATGCGGCATGACGCTTCACTTGACGCTTGACATGACGCTTGACATATTTTTCTGAGCATAGTATAATTCATTCAAATACTTTTGTCAAATCTTTTTCTTATGTATAGTTGTAAGATTTTTCATAAGCGTTTTCTGATGTAATCGGGACATCGCATGGATTCCTTTTCTGATGCAATGTGCAAATCAAGTTTTTTCAGATGACAGTCAAACGGTTTATCATCTGCTGTCGGCTCGCAGGCGATATGATGAGGAGATGAACTGACTATGCTGAAATTCCTTAGCTATGATCTCGGAGCCAGCAGCGGACGTGCGATGATCGCGACGTACAACGGCAGGAAAATGAATATCCGCGAGCTTTTCCTGTTCCCCACTTCTCCGGTCAGGGTCCAGGCCGGTTACTACTGGGATGCCCTGTCCATTTTCAACCACATGAAGCATGCCCTGATCAAATGCAAGGCGGAAGTCGGCCCGATCCGCTCACTGGGAATCGATGCTTTCGGGGTTGATTTCGGCTTGTTGTCGAGAACCGGGGAACTGCTGGCAAACCCCATGTGCGACTGTGACACGCGCACGAAGGGTTCCCTGAGGCCCGCCCTGGAAATATACACCATGGAAGAGATGTACAGAATCACCGGGGCGCAGATTTATGAAATGACCACGCTTTTTCAGCTTTACGCGCTGAAGCTCCAGGGCAATCCCATTCTCGAGGTGGCGGACACCCTTCTGATGATGCCGGATCTTTTGAACTATTTCTTCACGGGGATCAAGGCCACGGAATTGACCGTCGCTTCCACCACAAATCTCCTGTCGCCATTTTCCAAAAACTGGTTATCTGATGTGATAGCGAAATTCGGTCTCCCTGCCCGCATCTTCACGGACATCATCACGCCCGGCCAGGTGCTTGGCAACCTTTCCGGCTTTGTCAGGGACGAATTGTCCTGCGGGGATATCAGGGTCGTCACGACGGCCGAACATGACACCGCCGCCGCCGCCGCTTCCGTTCCGGCGAACGGCAGGGAATACATCTTCATCAGTTCGGGCACCTGGTCCATTGTCGGCACGGAAACGGACCAGGCCGTGATCAACATGAAGTTCGCCGGCGTCCTGTCCAACGAGCGCTGCTTCAACGGCGGCAACAGGCTGATCAAAAACCTGCTGGGCATGAAATTCATCCAGGAGTGCAGGCAGGAATGGGAAAGCGAAGGCACGGGCGTGGAGTATTCGACCATGAACGAAATGTCGGAGAAATGCGTGCCGTTCGTTTCCTTCATAGATCCGGAAGACACGAACTTCTTCGTGGAGCAGAACATGCTGCACCTCATCGCGGACTACTGCAGTCTGACCGACCAGCCCATACCGCAGACCATCGGGGAAGTGGTCATCTGCATCAACCAGAGCCTGGCCATGGCGTATCGCCGAACCATCCTTCAAATGGAAGAGGCATTGGGAAAAACGCTCGCAACCGTCTATATCGTGGGCGGCGGCACACAGAATGCGCTGCTCTGCAAAATGACCGCGGACGCCACGGGAAAGCCCGTCATAGCGGGATACAGGGAATCTGCCTCCCTGGGCAACGCACTCGTGCAGGCCATGACATTCGGAGAAATCGCCGACGCGGATGAGCTGCGCGAATGCGCGCGTCTCTCCTATCCCGTACAGGCATACGAGCCTCAAAATACTAGCGCCTGGGACGCGGCATATGAAAAATTCACCGGCGTGCTCGCCAAAAAAGCCCGCCTGACAAATTGAGCGCGCCTGTGTGATGAATTGAACACACTGTCATGACACAATGAATGTTCTGTCATGATGCATTGGAAATGCTGTCATGACACATCGAGCGTACTTGTACGCCGACTTCACCGGTTTATGTCAACGCCGATGGGGTTGCGGATGATGGCGGGCACTTTCTTCCATCCCAACAGGATGCATGCTTTCAGGCGCTTTTCCCCAAACAGGATATTATACTCGTTTCCTTCCAGATCCCTCGTGAGGACAATTGGCTGCAAAAGACCGACATCGCTGATGTTCCGGGCGATTTCGCACACTTCCGTATCGTTTTCCAGCCAGTACTCGATGTTGTCGAGGCGCACGCCGTGAATCAGGGCAATGTCAATCTGCTCGATGGTTTCAGCCTGTTTCGATGCTGTCCCGGCACCGTCCAGCCCGCGCTTGAACGAGTATACGAACGGGATGGCCAGGTCTACATTGCGATTGCGCTGTATCTCCTTCGTGGCGTTTTTCACGATTTCGTACATGATGCGGGGCCTGTCGGTCGCGTCGGTCATGTATCGCAGGCGGAAGAGCGTTCCATAGTCCCAGGTGTCCGCCCTGACATAGGGCTGGGTTTCCGTCTTCGCCATGATCTCCTTCGTCACCGTGCGGGCGGTGTTCAACAGGATGTTTTCAACGGTATCCCAATCCGAATCCAGCGTCACGCGGAACAATGCCTCGTCAAGGATGTACGAGCCCGTCTCCGAATTCTTGAGGTGGGTGTAGTTGATGACCACTTGTCCGAACAGCATGGCATTCGGGACATGGACCATTCGCCCGACGGGGTCCTCGCTGCCGATGCTTCCGCCGACCTGGTTGAGCGTGAGATACATGGAACTGAACTTCACGATATCGCCGATCAGGCCGAGTGTCGGGAACTGCACGCGGTCTCCGAGCCTGTACGGCCTCATCAGCGTGACCATCACCCATGCGGCGACCCCGCTGACCGGGGCCTGCAGGGACCACCCTAGAAGCATTCCGCCAAATATCGTGAAAAAGGACGTGAAGGCATCCAGCCGTCCGAAAATATATGCCACGCCAATGAGTATGCCCAGACCCAGAAGCACGCGGTTGAAGCTTCCCAGCATGCTGATTTCACTCTCGTTGCCATGTTTCACATGGATCTGGAGGATGGACAGGAGCATCAGCACGAAGTAGGCGCCCATGCACGCGAAGAGGACGAAGACCGCGTGCATGAGGGAATGCTGCTGACTCAACGCCACCAGGGAGACGCCCTGGTTGTCCATCAGCAGGGCAACTGCGGAAATTGCAGCACAGAGTACCAGTCCCAGGATGTTCCTGACAAGCACGGCTCTTTTCGCGATGATGCGGGCCGCCTTCGACAGGCCTGTTTTCGAATCAGGATGAATGCTTGACATGTGCTTCCCCTCGTCAATTCCCCCACAGTTTTTTCTCTATTTTCACATATTGATTGAACTGGCCGTCATAATGAACCTTCGCATTCCTATCAGGTGTATACCCGCATGCCATGGCAACCAAACCCTGCGGCTGCGACAATGCAGGATATATGCCGGCCGCGAGCCCGGCCAGCATGGCCGCCCCGACGCAGGCAACTTCATCCGATTCAGGCACGCGCACGGGCAATCCCGTCACATCGGCAATGATGCGGCACCATGCGGGACTTCCTGCACCCCCGCCGAACAGGCGAAGTTCATTGATGACAGATGCGTCATCCTGCATGATTTCGATGTTCTTGCGAATCTGGAAGGCAACCCCTTCATATAGCGCGCGTATCATTTCTCCGGGCGTCGTATTGAGCCGTATCCCGTAATAACACCCGCAGCTGTCTGAAAACCAGTCGGGGCTGCTGGTTCCCGCGAGGTGAGGATCACAGAACAGGCCCTCCGCTTGCGTTCCCGCTGCCAAGTCATCCAGCTCATGATAGGCTTTTCCGGAGAAAAACGTTTGCCTGAGCCATTTCAACGAGGAGGCCGCCGTGCTCAGGACGCCTTCGGTGACCCAGCTGCCCTGCTGCAGCCCCGCAAAGCACGGAATGCGCATTTCACCGTCAAATCTTGGGTTGTTCCACTTCCTTGAAATCGCGGCAGCCGTCCCCAGCGAAACCGTTGCAACCCAGTCCGCCATGCCCGCGCCCAAAGAGGCGCATTTCTGGTCCTGCCCGCCAACCGCAATGACGACGTCCCTTCCCATCCCGAGTTCGTCCGCGACATGCGGCAGGATGGTCCCGGCCGCATGTCCGGCTTCAAGGAGTTCCGGCAATTTCGCGGCATCGACCCCGCATCGTGCGAGGAGCTTCCCGGACCAGCGCCGTTCCGTAATGTCGAACATCATGGAGCCGGACGCCATGGTGTGGTCCGTGACCGCTTTGCCGCAGAGCTTTGCGAGAATGAAGTCATGGGCCGTCAGGAAATAGGCGGCCTTGTCGAATATGTCCGGACGGTTTTTTTTGAGCCACAGCAATTTGGGAAGCACGTATATGCCGTTTGGCCGTTTTCCGGTTATTTCATAGATTTCCCGCGCGCCGAAGTCAGCAACAAGCTCCGCAGCTTCCGCGTCCGCCCTGCTGTCGAGCCAGCTGATGGCGTTCATCATCGGTTCGAATTGCCCGTCGACGGGCAGGAAGGCAATGCCCTGCGAACTGACGCCGATGCCGGCAACATTTTCACCCGGCTGGCCGCTTTTTTCCAGCGCCGAGGCAATGGTCTGCCGGACGAGACCCCACCATGCATGCGCATCCTGTTCGATGAAGGTCGCGGAGAGGGTGATCAGGGGATACTCGCGATAATCGCACCCCAGTTCGCGGAGGCGTTCATCATGGACGATGCTGCGTATGCCTGTCGTTCCCAGGTCTATCCCGATGAGCAGCTTCATCTTCCGCTCCTTTGCGCCAGTTCCAATGCTTTTCGGACAAGGCCTTCACCGAAATCATCCGCCAGCAGGGAGGTGTCCGCTTCATAACCGCCGTCCCGAAACGCCTGACGCGTGCAGACATAGCCGGGCAGGCAGCCGTTCGCGATGGTCTGTATCATCACCATGTCCGCCTTGACTTGTTTCCTTATTTCAAGGCCGAAGTCCACGAACACTTCACCGGGAAGGCCAATCAGTTTCAATCCGCCCATCGTGAACACCTGGACCGCGGCCGGCTGCTCATCCTCAAGCAGCTCGATCCGCCTGCCTTCCCGCATCATCATGACATAACCGAGAAGATCCTCTGCGCCGAGCAGGCGCAGGTTCGCCCGCTGCACGTCCAGATACGGCGCATTGCCATCACGAATCCGCCCATAGGCAAGTTCCGCTTCCTGCACGCGTTGTTTCGCTTCAAGCAGGGACGGCAGACTGCGGATCTTCAGGGGCAGGTCCCCCCATTCGGCTTTCAGAACCATATCCCTGGTGAACACCATCCCGTCCATTGCCTTCACCGCAGCCGACGCAATGGCGCGCCCGATTCTTTCAGCCTCGGCGAAAGACTGCCCCTGCCTGAAGAAGCGCGTGCTCTGGTCCCCTGATGCTCCCTGCGTGAACAGCATGACGGCATCCGGATATTCTTCACTGATTTCATTCCGGATATAACCGGGATAGTCTGCCGAAACAACTGAAGAATCCTCATGAAGCACAGTCGGATGCAGCGCGTAATTCACCAGCACGCACCGGATGGTGCCGCGCAGATCCTTCACGGCCAGCACATACGCATGCGGATCGCAGGGACCATCCGGCACGCGGCGGTTGCCTCCGATTCCCTGCTCCCTGCCGCAATAGGCGGACCCGAAGCCGATGGCCGCCGGGAATGCATTTTCTTTCGCCTTCAGGACGATGCCGACAATCTTCCCGACGAGTTCATCCACATAGCGCTGATCCTGCTCCGCCCCGGCAATGAGGGATTCATAATCCAGCCGTCCCGAAGCCCACGGACCGGAGTGGGTATGAGAACAGCTGATCATGAGGTTTTCCGCCGGAATTCCGACCAGTTCGCGCACCATGTCCCGAACGCGGTCGCCGTGCTTCTTGGAGAAGAAAGGATATCCAGCGCGACAACGGCCAGTTCAACCCCGCCATCCTCCACATAGCAGCAGCTTGCATGCAAAGGGTCGTGCACGCCGGTGTTGTGTCTCGGGAAATGAGGATATCCGGCTAATTCCATTCCGGGTCCCGGTGAGATTTCCTCAATGGAAGTTCCTGCATTCAGCATGTACATCCCCCAAAAAGTGCTAAATCCTGATTGTGCGTATGCCCAGTATCCT
>CAZFWQ010000076.1:0-12640 GCA_964522755.1 uncultured Oscillospiraceae bacterium
CATAACGGGTCGCAGCAGAATCATATCTCGGATTCGAACGAGAGTTCCAGCCGAAAGGCGCCTATTCCCAGAAAGAAAAGGCGGCCCGGCCTCATCTTTGTTTCAATTCTTGTCATTTTTGCGGCGCTGTTCATCAAATAACTTTTATACAATTTGATTTTACGCAATTTATTTGGGTATATTTTCAAGTAGGATAAGATCAATGAAGCACCTCGACCCTGCTATATCTCGAATGCGATGGCAATGGATTGTGTCTCGCCAAGAGGATATGCTGATTCGCATCAGCCATCATGAAGAAAATGGAGGTCCGGCGTAATGAAAAACAATCGATTGTGGCCTGTTTTGGGGGTGGTGGTGGTCGTTGCCGCAGTGGCGGCATGGCAGATAACCTCATCGGGCAAAAAAGTTGCTGTTTCCGTCAGTCTGGGAAAAGTCGAGACCGCGGACATCATCCGCACTGTCACCGCTTCAGGAACCCTGGAGGCCACTGATGCGGAATCAATCCCTGTTTCCGTGAACCGGAGGATCATCGCCGTTCATGTGAAGGAAGGCGACAACGTAAGGAAGGGGCAGCTTCTTGCCGAACTGGACGTGGAAAACCTTACGCTTCAGCGCCAGAAACTGGTACTGGCCGGCGAACAGATCGCAGTGGATTTGAAGGAACTGGCCGCACCGACGCTTACATCGGCCAAAACGGCCATCCTGTCAAAGGTAGCTCAGCTGAATATTGATTTGTCCACTGCCAGGCGCAAGCTTCAGGAAGCAGAAGCGCACCTGAAGGGAGACCAGTCCCTGTTTGACTCCGGGGCACTGTCTTCAAAGGAATTGGACGCAAGCCGAGCCCTCCGGAATGATCTGGCTGACCAGGTGAAAAGGACCGAATCCACCCTGGCCTCGGCAAAGAGCGAGGTTGGCGACCTGCCGGACCAGACTGCGCGGCAGATTGACAACCTTACGCGTCAACAGGAGCAGAACCTGCTGGATGTGGCGCTGGTGGACCTCCAATTGTCGGACAGCCGGATCGTGGCATCGCTGGATGGCCTGCTGACGGATTTCCCGCTTGTTCCGGGACGTTACCCCGAACCCGGAGCCACAGTCCGCATCCAGGACGCAAACAGGTACCGGGTCGTCATCCGCCTTCCACAGGAAGATGCCCTCCAGGCCGATATTGGCCAGAAGGCCGCCGTGTCGTTGAAAGGCATATCCATCGTCCTTCCCGCCACCGTAGCCGTCATGGGGAAGGAAGCCCAAGTGGAAGGCGGGAGCGGAAGCAAGACGCCAAAAGTGAAAGTCACCCTTCTTCTTGATAAAACCGAGGTGCGCCTTGCATCCGGATATCTGGCCGATGTGACAATCGAAACAGGACGGGCTGCGCAATCGGCTTCAGTCAGACGAGAAGCCGTGTCCGTTGATGCTTCCGGCGCTCCTGTCATCTACGTTGTGGATAACCTGACTCCTTCCGGTACCGGTGGTGCGATGCAAGGCACTGTCCGGATTGTGCCGGTTGTTCCGGGCCTCGCCGACGACATGCGCATTGCACTCCCGGAAGGACCCTCTGTCGGCACCGCAATCATTCTCGCACCCTCCGCCACCCTGGTGGAAGGTACGCTGGTGAAGGGAGTCGAGGCACCATGAGGATAAATGATTCAGATACGGAGCATAGGCTGCAGACGTTTCAGCAATCCTTTCTTTCCCTTCTGGAAGCCGAAGACCGGGAAGGTTGCGTCCAGTTTGCGCTGGAAGGTCTTGATGCCGGGGAATTCACCATTCCGGAACTGTATGAAACGATTGTCGCGCCATCGCTCTCACAATCCGAGACATGTTCACTTGGCAATGATGGCTGCATCTGGCGTGAACACGTGAAAACCGCCATAGTCAGAACCCTCGTTGAAAGCTGCTGGACCCGTGTGATGGAGGCATCCAAGTCCCTTGTCGCGCGTAATGAAACCGTACTGGTGCTCTGTCCGGAAAAAGAACTGCACGAACTGGGTGCCCGCATGGTGGCTGATTTCTTCACCCTTCATGGCTATAAATCCGTTTTCATCGGAGCCAATACCCCCAGGGAACAAATCCGGGCGGCAGTGACAACCGAAAAGCCAGCCGTCCTGGCTGTTTCCGTTACTGACTACTTCAACCTCGTGGAAGCGGGAAAAGCAATCGCGAGGCTGCGGGAAACACTTTCCAGCCAAGGTCTTTCCGGAACCCGGATTTTTGTCGGAGGGCATGCCTTCTCGGAAAATCCCGACATGGTTCGCCAGATCAGGGCAGACGGATTGCTTAGGACATATGAAGACATTGGCTCCCTGATGAAGGCATGCACGGGAACTCTTTCAGATTCCGGCGCTGAATCCGGAAAGGAGGGTCAGGCATGAGGCTGGCATTCCGCATCGCACTCCGGTTTCTCGGCTCCAACAAAGGGCAGACACTACTTATCGCACTGGGTATTTCCGTCGGGGTTGCCGTGCAGGTATTTATCGGATCCCTGATACAGGGACTGCAGGCCAGCCTGATCAACACGACAATCGGAAGCACCTCCCAAATCACAATCCGTTCGGAATCCGCAGACAAGACCATCAGGGACTGGGAACGGACTGTATACGAGGTGAAGCTGACGGGCTCCGATGTTCGCTACGTTTCCCCTGCCATATCGGGTTCAGCCTTCATCGAATATGAAGACGGCACCGAACCCGTGCTCATCCGCGGATTCAACCTCACGGAATCGGACCCCATCTATAAATACGGCGCTGCCATTTATTCCGGAAGGCTGCCGACACGGAAAGACGAAGTCATCATTGGACGGGAACTGGCGGACAAGACCAGCATACGGGAAGGCGACAAGGCCTATGTGCTGCTGCCGGCCGGAAACGCGGTCCGCCTGACGGTTTCCGGTTTGTACGACCTGAATGTGCAGGCGCTCAACAAGTCATGGCTGATCATGAACCTGGAAACGGCGCAAGACATCCTGGGCCTCGACACGCGGGTGACAACCGTTGAAATGCAGGTCACAAAGGCTTTTTCAGCAGACGTGCTGGCTGCCCGCGTAGCTGAGGTCCTTTCCGACAGGGATCTGGCCGTGGACAACTGGAAAGACCAGAACCGCAGCCTGCTGAGCGGATTGAACGGACAAAGCGTTTCCAGCCTGATGATACAGGTGTTCGTGCTGATAGCGGTCCTGCTGGGCATTGCAAGCGTGCTGGCCGTTTCCGTCGTGCAGCGCTCAAAACAGCTGGGCATCCTGAAAGCCATGGGCATCAGGGACAGGGATGCCAGCCTCATCTTCGTCTTCCAGGGCATGATGCTCGGCCTGTTGGGGGGCCTGTTCGGAATCGGATTGGGGTACGGCCTGCTGCAGATGTTTACGACGTTCGCCCGCAATGCGGATGGAACCCCGGTCGTGCCAATCCTCATCGATCCCGGTTTCATCGCGCTCTCAGGTCTGTTCGCACTCATATCGGCCATGATTGCATCCGTCATCCCCGCCCGGCTATCCTCAAGGCTCAATCCGATCGAGGTAATAAAAAACGGCTGACAACCATTCACGCGAGGATATGCAAATGGCCGAAATCCATTCATGCGAGGATATGAAAAATGGCCGAAATCCATTCATGCGAGGATATGAAAAATGGCCGAAATCCATTCACGCGAGGTAATCCGACATGGCTGACATCATCGCCCTCAAGGGCATCAACAAAATATACGGTTCCGCAATAAAAACCCAGGTCCTGTTCGATGTGAACCTCGCTTTCGGCGAGGGGACGTTCAATGCGCTCATCGGCGCATCGGGAAGCGGGAAAAGCACCATCCTCAACATCATCGGGACCCTGGACCGGCCTACGTCGGGTGAAGTGTCCATTGCAGGCCGGAATACCCGGGAGTTGGATAAAAACGCGATGGCCGAACTCCGTAACCGCACCATTGGCTTCATATTCCAATTTCATTACCTGCTGCCGGAATTCACCGCCCGGGAAAATGTGCTGATGCCATATCGCATTCACCATGTGAATCCCCCGAAAGAGGCGCGGGAATGGGCTGATGAACTGCTCGACCTGGTCGGCCTGTCGAAAGTGGCAGGCAACAAGGCCAACAACATGTCGGGCGGCCAACAGCAGAGAACGGCCATTGCCCGTGCACTGGTCAACAAGCCTGGCATCATCCTCGCGGACGAACCGACCGGGAACCTGGATTCGGACAGCACGGAAAACATATATGGCCTGCTGAGGGATATCAATGCCCGATTCGGCACCACCTTCATCATCGTTACCCACGACCAGCGGATAGCGGAAAAGACCGACCGCATCGTGGAAGTGAAGGATGGCCGCATCCACATGGACATAAAGCGGTGATGGACGGTCGCAGGCATGGCGGCTGCACGGACATTCATTGTTGTTCCCGTACTTCCGTGATAATATGAAACTGGCGCAAGTATCTTGCCCGCAGGTCAAAAAGGAGGTCATCGGCATGTCAAATCCACAGTCTCCGGCATATCGGGAAGGCATTTGGGAGATCCGTGAAACATCCATAACAGCCCGCCTTCCAGAGGGCGCATGGGTCCTGCGGGTCAGGGACATTGAATTCATCCGGCTGCAAAGCGGTATGGAAAACGGTGTCGCCTTTTGTGACGCTTTCATCAAGCCGCGCGAAAGCAGCCGCCCGTATCCCGTGGGCCGCTTCGCTTCCGAAAAGGAAGGGATTTGCAAGGTATTGGGTCAATTTGCGGACTACAACAAAGTGCCCCTGCTCAGCGGCTCCTGACCCCAGGCTCCTGATGCCCAGGCACCAGAAATCAAGACACCGTCTGTCAGCGGGAAATCCAGACGACAGGTGATTCCCTTTCCGAAAGCCCCCGATTACCCCCTGCAGACGGAAAAACCGCCCCTTCAGAAGCAAGGCGCGTCAGAAGAGGCTCCTCAGGCGGACATTGACATGGAACAGGGTGCAGGCACCGGACAGGATGCCGGCCTGAATATGGGAATCAATCCCAATCAAAGCGCGGATGCGCAGCAGGGTAATATCCAAGGCCAGGGTTTCGACTCTCAGCAGGATTACGATCCCGGCCAGGGTTTCGATCCTCAACAGAACTACGACCCCGCGCAGGGCTTCGGACCCGGACAGACATGGTGGCAATGGGCATTCAATCCCGCAAACCCGAAGTTCAAGAAGACAATCACCATCATATCCCTTGTTGCTGCCGCAATCACGGGCGTGTTCAGGGGTCTGCGGATGCAGTCCATAAGCGGCCCGGGCATCGTCGGCATATACTTCATCCTGAGGGCCATGAAGAACCGCAAGCCAAAGAACCGGTTTGGACCCGGCAATCCTCCCCCCGGTTCGCCATGGGGCCCTTATCCTCAACAACCGGGCACCTGGAAGACTGAATACACCGGTCCGTCGTCAGGGAATACATCCGAAAATGCTTCGGAAAAAGCTTCGGAAAGCGCATCTGAAAATACATCCGGGAATACGTCCGGGGATACAACTGACAGTACATCAGAAAATCCTTCCGGGAATACCTCCGGGAATGCACCAGAGAATACACCAGGGAATACACCTGGTGAACCATGATTGCACTTGCATCAAGATTTCAAAATCGTTCCGATATGGGTCATCGCCATACCGCTGCCTTTCAGGATCTCTATCATCTTTTTCTGCGCAGTGATAAGCTCATCCAAAACCGGAACGGACTCGGCATACTTTTCCATCGAGCGCAAATCCTGAAGACGGACAAGAATTCTTGAAATCGCCTGTTCCTGGGCATCCACATTGTCGCGATACTGCTTCAGCTGCAGAACGACATCTTTCAGCGCCACAATCTGGTCGCCCGAAAGCTTGTCGCTGTTCTTCAGAATCTGCCTGATGCGGTTTTTTGCGGCTTCCGCAATCTTACCCGCTTTCTTTTTCATGGATTCAACATCCTGCGCCAGGCGGTTGCTGTCAGAGAGCTTCTGATTCATCACCTGTTTGATCTTTTTCAAGGACTCGGCACTGTTCTTCGCCTTCGGCGCTGCCGGAATGCCGGATTCCTTTTTCTCTGAGTTCTCCGAACGCATTTTGTCAGAAATCTCCGTCCTGTGTCTGGATTCCGAATCCAGCGCGCGACGTTCGGTCGAAGCGCCCACCGGAACCGAACATGCGGCAACTAGAAGGAAAGCGACAAGCAAGCAAAGGGTCATGCGCCTTCCGCGGATGTTTCTCCTATCGCCATGCGTTTCGTATTTCGTGTTCCGTTCCATGCCCGTCACCTCCTATTCCGCCTGCACAGCCTGCTGTTTCGTAGTGACATGGTCTATTGCTCCAAAAAGCCCGTTCAGTTCCTGCTCAAGTTCTTTCAGAAGGGCTTCCTTCTCACTTGTGGAGAGAATGTTTTCCGACCGTACAATGATGCCAGCAATCGCGGAGGCCTGGTTTGAATCAGGTGCTTTGGACGCGGCGGGGGTCGGGATTGCTGCTGTGCCAGCCGATGGCTCTGCCTGCATGGCCGGTTCCGTTGGCGCCGCCGTCGACGCGGTTGTCGGATTTGCCTCCGTGACTCCCGTCTGCGCGGATTTCTGCGGACCTGCAACAGGGTCGTTTGAAGCCGGTACGGAATCTCCTGAAGGGTTCTGCGACATATCCGCCGCGTCCGATGCCATGTCCGATTCACCGAGAATCACTTCTCCGCTGGACAACGCTCCCGACGATCTGAAGTTTTGCCTGGCAGGTGCTCCGCAGGCACTTGCCGCAAATGTCAACAACAGCGCAAGGATCAGCACGCATGTCATGCATTTCCGTGATCTGTTCCCGTTGCAGGGCCGTTCCCGCTTCCGTGCCATTTGCCTCATCCGCCTTTTGCAGCTCATTCTTACATTGTGCGCCACGACCGTAAACAAAACCGATAGCCAAATGTAAACGATTTGTAAACGTGATCCTGGTTCCGCAACTCACTTTTGTGTGTTGTCATGCAGGACCATTTCACGACTCCGGCAATTCCACCATGAATTCCGTTCCGCCCTTGGGCAGCCTTGACGCGGAAATGTTTCCCCGGTGCAGTTCCACTATGGTCTTCGCGATGTTGAGCCCCAGCCCGCTTCCACCGTATGCGGGGTTGCCGGACTTGTCTACCCGGTGGAACTTGTCGAACACAAGCGGCAATTCATCTTCCGGAATCCCGATGCCCGTGTCGCGTACCCGGAGAACGATGCGCAAATCGGCAGCCGACGCTTTCCGGGCATCTTCGGGCATCTCCACGCGCGGTTCTCTTGGAGTTTCCGTACGGGCGTCCGTCATGGAGAGACTCACATCCACGCTCCCACCATCGGGTGTGAATTTTATGGAATTTCCGATTAGGTTTATGAGCACCTGCCGTATCCGATCAGAATCAACATAAGCCCATACCGGCTCTCCTGTTTCCACGGACATGGCAAGGCTTTTTTCCCCAAGCAGGCCTTTCAGGGCCGCCACGGTTTCCCTGGCGAGTGCACGCAGATCAACACGTTCCTTCACGAGGGTCAAGGTTCCCGACTGGAGCTTCGCCAGATCGAGAATCTCACCGGTCAGATTATTCAGCCTCATCACTTCGTCCATCATGAGCAGGAGATGTTCCCTTACGGCCTCCTGCCTGATGACCCCGTCAAGCATCCCCTGGAGGAATCCGCGTATGGATGTCAGGGGAGTGCGCAGTTCATGCGATACGTTGGCAATGAAGCCTCGGCGGACTTCCTCCGTTTTCGAGAGCTGTTCCTGCATGTGGTTGAATGCACGGGCCAGGCGGCCGATTTCATCCCGTGTGTTCACAGGCACGGGATCGGTCGCCTCTCCCGAAGCCAGCCTCCCGGCAGCCGCCTGCATGTCGCGGATCGGGCGGATGATGCGCCTGGTCAGCTGGAGTATCATCAATGTTCCAACCATCAGGGCACCCAGCGCGATGCCGAAAACCACCAGGTTCATCTGCCAGACATCCCGTGTGACCCGATCAAGCGGGGCATACATGATGATGCCGCCGAGCACCTCCGTCCCATGCGTCAAAGGGAACCCGGCCAGCACCACATCGGTATCAAGTTTGGCAGAATAGGCCCTGGAGCGGAAAACCGATGTTCCTTCCAGCAGGACGGACATATCGGCGACAAGGTTTGCATCCGCCTGCGAATTGTCCGCCAGCTGTTTCGCAATTTCCGAAAGGGAGGCCGCGTCATAACGGATTGTGTAAATGCGGGCATCCGCGATGTACCCGATCATGTCGATGCCGGTTGAGAGGCGTTCCTTGCCGATGACGCCGTCCAGATATTCACCCATGGTCCTGTTGACCATGGTCCCGGCGCTGGTAAGGGCCTGGTGTTTTTCATCGTACATCCTTTGCGTGTACAGGATGGACAACATCAGGGAGATGACCGCGACCACGGAAGCAAGCACGCCGGCATATACAAGGAACAGTTTCAGGAAAAGGCTTTTTCCCATTTCGCCTCCGGAAAGGAAGAACAAAAAGACTTCATTTGCTGCATCAGGATATATGCTTATCCCATTCTGATGAAGATGGGAAGGTCAAACCGGCTTCGGATTTTCGTCCGGTTCATGTCCTGAACCTTGCGCGCCCTTTATCTTACTTCGAATTTATAACCGACACCCCAGACGGTTTTCAGGCTCCAGTTGGAATTGGACGGTTCCAGAAGCTGCCTTAACCGCTTGACATGCACATCCACGGTGCGCGTATCCACGAGAAAGTCGTATTCCCATACCTTCTCCAGCAGCTGTGCCCTTGAGAAGACGATATTCCGGTTCTGCATCAGGAAATAGATGAGCTGGATTTCCTTTGGCTTCAGGATTGCCTTCACGCCATTCTTGATGACGTCATACCGGTTCAAATCCACACGCAGGTTGCCGCATTCGATCACCCCGCGTTCCTTTTCCACAGACTTTTCGGCCGGCACTGCGTCATGCTTTATCCGAACCTGTATGCGGGCCAAAACTTCCTGCGGTTCGAAAGGCTTTACCACATAATCATCCGCTCCGAGGCTGAAACCCTTCAGCTTGTCCTCCACCATGTCGCGGGAAGTAAGCATGATGACCGGCGTTGTGAACTCGCTTCGAATAAGGTGCAGCACTTCCCAGCCGTTGATGACGGGCAGCATGACGTCCAGAAGGACCAAATCCGGCTTTGATTCGCGAAACCGGGACATTGCCTCGCTGCCGTCCGCTGCGGTCGTTACTTCGTAACCGGCATCCCCAAGGTACAGTTTCAGCAACCGCACGATGTTCTCGTCATCGTCCACAACCAGAATGCGCTCTGCCATATGCCACCCCCGATGCCTGATTCCCGGTAATTGTCACAGATCCGTGGGCAATCCTGCGAGTTTCATCAGCCACAAGGCATTGCGCGTCGTGGAAACGCCCGGACGCAGTTTGTAGTCGAACCGCAAGGACCCTTCTTCATAATACTCCTGGAAGTGCTCGTTCATCACGCCCGGATACGTGTCCGCCAGCGTCCCGAGTTCAAGGTCGTGCGTGGAAATCAATCCGAGAACCGGCTTTCCCGGCACATCCTGGGCAACCAGCCAGTTGATGAGCGCTTGCGCGCCTGCGTGACGATCCGCCGAATTTGTCCCTTTGAAAATCTCGTCCAGGAAGCAGAAGACGGACTCTCCCACTTCCACAGCCCTCACAAGGGTCTTTATCCGCAAAAGCTCGGCGTAGAAAGAGGAGATTCCTTGTTCTATGTCATCGCGCGTTCGCATGCACGTATACAGGCGGCAGGGCGAAAATACGAATGAAGAGGCGAAAACAGGCGCTCCGGCCATGGCCAGCACCAGGTTCAGGCCGACGGTGCGCAGCAGTGTGCTTTTGCCTGACATGTTGGAGCCCGTTATCAGGTGAATGGCGTCATCGGAGCGGAATGTGACCGGATTGGTGACGCAGGGAGCCTTCAGCAGGGGATGACCAATATCGGAAGCTTTAAAACGGACGGAAGTTTCTGACAGGATTTTTTCCAAACCTGCTGCTTTCGGTACGATGACCGGCATGACCCATTCCGGATGGGCATGCATGATGCCGGCAAGTGAACAGATGGCTTCAAGCTCGCCGTTTACCTTCGCCCAATCCGCCAGGTGCGGGGCCGATTCCGCCTTCCAGCGGCTGATGGCGAAGTAGAAGTGCCAATCCAGCTGAAACAGGATGTCAATGACGATGTACAGCTGGTGGCGCCGGTTTCCCAGCCCGTCCACGATGCGCGCCAGCCGCTTTGCCTGGTCCGACGCCGAGCGCCTGTGTCCGTCTTTCAGGCGGTTTTTCATGTCGATCAGCAATTGCGAATGCACGGGCGCGGTTTCAAGACGCTGCAGGATCTGCTGGTGGACACGGATGTCCGCAGCCGCGTGTTCGGCCTGATGCAGCGCTTCCGTTCGCGGTTTGAAGCGCCATACGAGAAACAGGGTTTCCACCAGCAGCAGCAGGGCAAAGGAAGCGTAGCTGAACTCCGAATCGAACGTGGGAATCACACCCATCACGATGGTCGAAAGCGGGAGCATGAACGACAAAACCGGCATCAGCAGCATGAACGGGTTTCTGCTGCTTTTCCCGGTTCCGTTTTCCGCGGATGCCCATTTGGCGAGTGCGTCCGCTTCGCAAAATTCTCCCTCATGCAGCCTGGCTTCAGTCTGGAGGTCCTGGCGCCAGTCCAGCATGGGCGCGAGTTCCTTTACTGCATCCTGCCTTGCCGCGATGATGTCCGGATTCTGTTCCGGTTCGGTGAGCCACTTCACGAGGCAGTTCCTGCCGCCCGGTGTCACCGACGCGTTGCTCCATTGAAACAGGGACCCGGACCCGAAAAGATCCAAATCTTCAGAGTAGGGGTGCGCCGCATGGATGTAGGCACGCCCGTCATCCGGGATTTCATGCCATTTGTCCGTCAGGCGCTGCCACGCTTCCCGGTTGATGTCCCGTCGGACCTCCGTCTGCCTGCGTGTCCGGAAAAGCCGGTCATGCCACAGCACCAGCCATACGAAAAGGCCAAGCCAGAACGCACCGCCAATCCAAGCAACAAGCGGCAGATGGATTAGTCCGAATCCGACAGCCCAGCCCGCGCCAGCCAGAAAAACCAGAAGGCGCCAGTTCCCGATGCGGTTGATGTCCTTCAGATGTTGGACCAGCATGGATTCATGCTTTTCCATGCGTTCCCGGTACATCTGCGCGGGAGATCCTTCCGCCGGTGACCGGTTTGTCGTTTCAGCGCCTGCCGATTCCATGCCATGGTTCATAATCACACCGCCTTCGGTTCCTTCAGGTGATTTTATCCACGATATTGATGATCTTCTTTTGGAGCAGGTGCAGTTTCTTCTTTTGCCTCTGTGCCAGGACGCCCTTGAGCCGGGCGGGAGAAACAAGTTTCAATATGAGTTTGTTTCTGCGCAGCCCAGTCTTTACAATCTCACCGTATCTGCCGTTGACCTCTTTCATGATGTCATCCCAGCAGGTATAGACCGTCTTCTGGGCGCGCAAGCCGGTTTCCGACATGGCCTTCCGGTCAGCCGTCGCCCTTGCGATGCGTTCCGCGATGTCAGCCGGATCATTTTCAGCGAGGAAGCCGTTTTCATTGTCCACAATCCCTTCCGCCGTATTCGAACCCCTCACGAGCAATGCGGGGCAACCGACCGCGGCGGCTTCGCGCAGGGCGATGGAAGCATTGTCATATACGGATGGAAATACAAACAGGTCGGCCCGGCAATAAATGCGCCTCAACCGTTCCCTGTCCAGTATCGTGCCCAGAAACACCACATTTCCGGAAAGACCGAGGTTTTCCGACAGCCCCTTCAATTCCTCTTCCGCATAACCACCGCCCACAAAGAGCATCTTGAACGCATTCCCCTGCCGTTTCAGCAAAGCCAGCGCTTCAAGGATCACCTTGAGATTCTTCTGCCAGGTCAGCTGCCCGACATAAAGGAAAACCGGATACACATCCCGCAAGCCCAATTCGATATCCACCTGGCGCCTCAGGACCTTGGGATTTGCCGGCGGGACGAAGTCCGTCCCGTTCCGGATGACGTCGATATCCCCGCGATAGCCGTATTCCCTGAGCGTATCCGCCGTGCCGTTATTGACTGTCCAAACATAGTCGGCCGATTCATAGAATTCCACTATGCGCCGCACCCCGTACCTGGCAGCTGCTTCCACTTTCAATGCCGCATACAGGTCGTCATAGTATTTGGAATGGAACGATGCCACCAGAGGGATTTCACGTTTCCGCGCCACATACAGCGCAAGGCGCCCGGCGCTGAACGGCGTGTGCGTGTGAACGATATCGAAAGGAATTTCCTTGATCCGCTTCATGAAGACGGCATCAAGCGAAGGAAGTCCCTGACGATAGGGCTTGCGAAAAGGGATGGGAACAGACGGATATCTGATGACGGGATAAGGCTCCTTATCCGTATAATCCGGAAAATCGGGCGTAACCACATAACTTGCGCCGTGCTCGCGCATCATCCAATCCGCATAATTCTTCACCACGTTCGTAACCCCGTCCATGATGGGGAGAAAGGCATCGTTGAACTGGCCTGTCACAAGTTTCATGAAATACTCCTCCGACATCGGACAAACACGGCAATGCTTCATTGCCCCGCTGATCCAATCTTATTTTATCATGAACCGGGGTGACCCGTTGGAAGGGTTTGCTAATTCA
>CAZFWQ010000077.1:0-1746 GCA_964522755.1 uncultured Oscillospiraceae bacterium
TGCCGGAACAGCCGGGTGTATACATCTACATGGACGCGGTTGGGAAAGTCATCTGCGTCGGCAAGGCGGAGGTGCTCCGGAACCGGGTCCCTTCTTATTTCCAGCGACGTGACGACAAAGGCCTGAAAACGGAGTTCCTCGTTTCGAACATCCGTGCCCTTGATTATATCGTCACCGCTACCGAACTGGAAGCGCTTGTTCTTGAAAATACACTCATCAAACAGCACAAACCCAGGTACAACATCCTCCTGAAGGACGACAAGGCCTATCCGTGGCTGCGCATTTCGCTCGCGGATGCTTTTCCGCGCCTGGATATCGTCAGGAAAGTGCAGAAGGACAGCGCGAGGTACTTCGCGTCCTTCACATCCGCGACAAACCTTCGCGGCGCACTCGACCCGGTTCGCCGCCTTTTCCCCGTCAGGACCTGCAGGCGGGACATCAGGGACAGCGACAGCCAGCGCCCCTGCCTGTATCATCACATCGGGCTGTGTTCCGCGCCATGCGCCGGGCTTATCGGGTCGGCCGAATACCGCGCCGTGGTCCGCGATCTCTGCCTGTTTCTCGAAGGAAAGCACGAAGAGGTCATGCAGGCGCTGGAAACCCGGATGACTGAACACGCCGATGCGCTCGAGTTTGAAAAAGCCGCGGTACTGCGTGACCGCATCGGGCATCTTCGCAATCTTTCACGAAAGCAGGCAGTGGTTTCCGGAAAACTCGAGGAAAGGGACATCATCGGTCTTGCCTGCGACAACTATCACCAGGCGGCCAGCGTGCTCTCGGTGCGAAACGGAAAACTCGTGGGGAACAGGAGCTTCGTGCTTGAGGGGACAGGAGCCTTCTCTCCCTCTGAAATCATGGAAGCGGTCCTGATGCAGTTTTACCAGGACGATGCCATGATTCCAAAGGAGCTGCTGCTGGAAGTGGCTCCGGAATCCATGGAAACGGTCGGCGAGTGGCTTTCGGGGAAACGCGGGAACAAGGTTGAACTGCAGGTGCCGCAGCGCGGCTTCAAGACGGACCTCATCGAGATGGCGAAAAAGAACGCCCACGAGGAACTCGAACAATACACCAGGGTTGTCCTGACCAGGCGAAATGAAAATGGAGATGCGCTCATCAAGCTCTGCAAGCTGCTGGAGCTGCAGACGGTGCCTTCGGTGGTGGAAGCCTATGACGTTTCGAACACCGGAACCAGTGAGATCGTGGCTTCCATGGTCGTGTTCCGCGACGGGATGCCCGACAGATCCTCCTACAGGCACTTCAAAATGAAGAACCAGTCCGGCCAGGATGACTATGCAAGCATGCAGCAGGCGGTGAACCGAAGGTTCAGGCGTTACCTGGGCGGGTCTTCAGATGAGGCTTTCGGCCGCTGCCCGGACCTTGTCCTCGCGGACGGCGGTTTGGGGCATGTGCACGCCGTGGAGGAAGTGCTTCGTGAACTTGGCATGAATGTGCCGGTCTGGGGCATGGCCAAGGACGAACGGCACCGCTCCCACTGCCTCGTGGGAAACAAGGGTGAAGTAATGCTCTCACGGCATCAGGATGTGCTCCGGCTTGTGGCATCCATCCAAAACGAGGCGCACCGGTTTGCCGTCACTTACAACCGGACGCTTCGAGGAAAAAGGCAAGTGAAGTCGGCACTCGACGATATTCCCGGGATTGGACCCGCCAGGAAAAAAACCCTTCTTACCGCCTTCGGATCCTTGGCGGGCGTCAGAAGGGCTTCAGTGGATGAAATCGCTTCACTGG
>CAZFWQ010000077.1:1846-3707 GCA_964522755.1 uncultured Oscillospiraceae bacterium
GTGCGATAGACGCTATCGCCCGGCCGATGGAGCCTGGCCCCGGATCGACCTATACACCCGGTTGAAAGTTCTAAGGCTGTTGAACCCGCAGTGCAGCGCAATTTCCGTGATGCTTAGGACACTGCCGGAAAGCATGCGGTCGGCTTCCGTGATCCTCAGAAGGTTGAGGTGCTGCTTGAACGGGGTTCCGACTGTTTCGCCGAAGAGGCGCGACATATGGTGGTAACTTGTATTCATTTGCCTTGACAATTCATCGAGCGTCACGTCGGACCTGTAGTTATCCTCAAGCCATTCCATCGCCTGCTGTATCCGCACCACCTGTTCCAGCCTCCTTTTTTCACCAGCCGCGGTGGCGGCGTCGGTCGGGAGCATGCGGGCCGCCGTTCCGCAGAACAGGTGGACGCGACCTTTGAGCATGTCTTCATGTGCGGAATCCCGCGTGGGAACTTCCGTGATGATGTCAAGGAAAAGTGTTCGAAGAAGGGTCATGACTTCCGGTGACACGCGGGACGCGCACCCCGCATCGCCGTCGGGGCGTTCCGTGAAGAACGGGGTCCGGAACCTGTGTCCGACCGGCCAGCGCCCCTGCCCGAGCAGATGCGGAGGGAAGATGATGATGTGGATGTCGCATGCGTCAGGTTCTCCTTCATAAAAGTGAATTTCACCGCTGCCGACGATGGCCAGGTCTCCCTTCCTCATCCTGTGGATTTTACCTCCGATGCCCACCGGGATTTCGCCGCCCGCCGCAAGGATCAGCTCAATGTCATGGTGCCAATGCGCCATGAAGGTAATTGAACTGGTTCGCATTGCCGTGAGGCCAAGCGGGCTGTCATCGTTTTGGCGCCTGATTTCATGAAAAACTCGCATGATCCCGACCTGCCTTCGCACATATCATGAGGACCCGTTATGGAACATGGGGCGACTGTGATCCCTTTGTCGCCGTATAGTACATTATAGCAAAAAATGTCTGGTTTCCCACACCTTTTGACGTGCGGATTGGCGGGTTCGGCCGGATAATGGGGGGGAAGCACCCGCAGAGCGGGCATGGAGGGCAATTGTATGGGCAGGAGCGCACTGATAGTTCAAGGTGGATGGGATGGACATGAGCCGGAGCAGGTCTCGGCCCGTTTTGCTGGAATGCTGCGGAATGAAGGATTTTCCGTCGAGTTGTCCGATACGCTGGATTCTTTTCTGGATGTGGAAAAGCTGAAGTCCCTGCACCTCATTGTCCCTGTTTGGACAATGGGTCATATCAAGGACGAGCAGGTTCGCCCGGTTATCGAGGCAGTTGCTTCCGGCGTGGGCATTGCGGGATGCCATGGCGGGATGTGCGATTCCTTCCGTGAAAATGTGGACTGGCAATTCATGACGGGCGGACAATGGGTGGCCCATCCCGGGAATGACAGGACACTGCACAGGGTTTACATGCGCCGGGGTTCCAGTGACATCGTCGAAGGGCTGGAAGACTTTGACGTCAGTACCGAACAATACTACCTCCACGTGGATCCCGCGATTGAAGTGCTTGCATTCAGCACATTTCCCGTGGTGAACGGATTCCATGTGTCAAACGGGATGATGTCCATGCCCGTTTCCTGGACGAAGCGCTGGGGGCATGGCCGGGTCTATTACAATTCGCTTGGCCATCACAATGATGTGTTCGACATTCCGGCCGCACAGGAGATGATGCGCCGCGGATTCCTCTGGGCGGCAAAGGGGAAGGATATCGCACTGCAGGAAGGGTTGTCGTCGGAGGTTTTCAAGAACAAAGGCTGATGCCTGAATCACGGAATCCGCGAAGCGTTTTGAAGTGTCCAAAATAAGCAAATAGTTGAAACAAAAGGAGGCCCCCGTCATGGCAAAG
>CAZFWQ010000077.1:3717-12284 GCA_964522755.1 uncultured Oscillospiraceae bacterium
GATGCGGCAACATCAGCGGCATCTATCTCAAGAATCTGACACACACATATCACAACGTGGAACTGGTTTCCTGTTGCGACATCATCCCGGAACGCGCGGAAGCGAAAGCCGCGGAATACGGGATCAAGGCGCTGTCCCCCAAAGATTTTCTGGCCGATCCCGAAATTTCCATCGTGGTGAACCTGACCATTCCAAAAGCGCATGCGGCAGTCACCCTTGCGGCGCTGGAGGCAGGCAAGCATGTTTATCAGGAGAAACCTTTCGCCATCAGTCGCGAAGACGGCCTGGCCATGGTTGCCAAGGCCCGTGAAAAAGGCCTGCGAATCGGATGCGCACCCGACACGTTTTTGGGTGGAGGCATCCAGACCTGCCGAAAACTGCTGGATGACGGATGGATCGGAAAACCCGTGGGAGCCGTGGCATTCATGACATGCCACGGGCATGAGGGCTGGCATCCGGACCCGGAATTCTATTACGAATCCGGCGGGGGTCCGATGCTCGACATGGGACCGTACTATCTGACTGCGCTGATAAACTTTCTCGGACCGGTTGCCAGTGCCTCCGGCCATGCAGACGTCACATTCCCGACACGGACCATCACCAGCGAGAAGAAGTACGGGAAAATCATTGATGTCGAAGTGCCGACGCATGTCTCCGGGCTTCTGCGTTTTGCGGGGGGCCAGTCCGCCACCATCATGACTTCCTTCGATATCTGGAATTCCAAGCTGCCCCGCATAGAACTCTATGGTACCGAGGGAACGATGGTTGTTCCCGACCCGAACACCTTTGGCGGCCCCATCCTGATCAACCGCATGGGTCAGGCGGACTGGTCGCCGATGCCCCTTTCCCACACGCATGCGGACAACAGCCGCGGCATCGGCGTGGCGGACATGGCACGGGGAATCATTGGCGGAACGCCGCACAGGGCGGACATGTCGCTGGCCTACCATGTGCTTGACGTGATGCATGCCATTCATGATTCGGCGCGCGGGGAAAAGGCCGTCAAGCTGGCGAGTTCCTGCACCAGGCCCGAGGCTTTGCCGCTTGTCGATATGTATGAGGCTTAAGGCGCAACCGACGGCTGATATCTTTCAGACCGGCTGCATTTGCGATTGACGACATTCGCCAGATCTTGCGCTTGCATTTACTCACCATAGACAGAGGGCTGTCTCGAAAGAGACGGCCTTTTGCCTGTCCGGCCTCAGGGATGCGCGGGTATGCAAGGGTAGACCTGTAAATGCCGCCGGTTCCAAAAGATTCGAAATATCCAAGGTGCATTTACAGGCAATAGTAGTATATAATAGGTGTAATCTTTCGGGCGAAAGATGGGTGAATTCCTTATATACCGCTTGGTGAAAGGGTTTCAGCGTATTTTGACTGGATGGTCCACCACCCCGTCTTTCTGAAAGGAGACAGACATCATGTTCGAAAAGATTGGGTTGACCTTTGATGATGTGCTGCTGATTCCACAGCGTTCCTCCGTTCTTCCCAAGGACATCGATCCCGGCACCTGGCTGACGAACGGCATCCGGTTGAATATCCCCATCATGAGCGCCGCCATGGATACCGTCACCGAAGCCCGCCTGGCCATAGCCATCGCGAGGGAGGGCGGCATCGGCATCATCCACAAGAACATGTCCGTCGAACAGCAGGCCACCGAAGTCGACCGTGTCAAAAGATCCGAGCACGGCGTCATTGTCGACCCGTTTTTCCTGAGCCCCAACCACACCATTCACGATGCCAACGAACTGATGGGCAAATACCGCATTTCCGGGGTGCCCATCACGGAGAACGGCAAACTCGTGGGCATCCTCACAAATCGGGACCTTCGCTTTCTGAAAGATTACAGCCAGCGCATCGGCGACGTCATGACAAAGGAAAACCTCATCACCGGCCCGGTCGGCACGACACTCGACCAGGCGCAGGAACTGCTCGCCATACACAAAATCGAGAAGCTCCCCCTCGTTGATGATCAGGGATATCTCAAGGGCCTCATCACAATCAAGGACATTGAAAAGATCAAGCAGTATCCGAATTCCGCCAAGGACCGCCGCGGCAGGCTTTTGGTCGGTGCGGCGATCGGCGTCACGCGGGATATGCTCGAACGGGCCGAAGCGCTTGTCCAGGCACAGGTAGATATCGTGGTGCTAGACTCCGCCCACGGGCATTCCGACAATATCCTCAATGCCGTGCGGCTGCTGAGGGACACATATCCGAACCTCCAGATAATAGCCGGGAATGTCGCCACGGCAGAGGGTACCCGCGACATCATCAATGCCGGCGCGGACGCAGTCAAAGTCGGGATGGGTCCGGGTTCCATCTGCACTACCCGCGTGGTCGCCGGTATCGGCGTGCCTCAGATCACGGCCATCTACGACTGTGCCATCGAAGCGCGAAAGCACAATATCCCGATTATCGGGGACGGGGGCATCAAGTATTCGGGAGATATCCCCAAGGCCATTGCCGCCGGAGCCAACACGGTCATGCTGGGGAACCTGTTTGCCGGAACAGAGGAAAGTCCCGGAGAGTCGGAGATCTATCAGGGCCGCCGCTTCAAAGTCTACCGGGGCATGGGTTCACTCGGCGCCATGCAGAAAGGCAGCGGTGACCGCTATTTCCAGGAGAATGCGCAGAAACTAGTCCCTGAAGGCGTGGAAGGACGTGTTGCCTACAAGGGACCTTTGTCTGAAACGGTGTTTCAGCTTGTGGAAGGCCTGAAGCATTCGATGGGATATTGCGGGGTGCCGAATATTCCCGAACTGCAGGCCAACGCCAAGTTCCTCCGCATCACGAATGCCTCGCTGAAGGAGAGTCATCCGCACGACATCTACATCACCAAGGAAGCACCGAATTACAGCACGCAGATAGAGTCCTGAAACAGTCTTGAAACTACCCTGAAACAGCCTTGAAACTGTCCTGAAACTGCCTGTTCCCAATGGGACAAAGGATTCCGCGTGCTTGACATCATTCAGGCCGTCTACTATAATGTGTAAATACGTGATGATGGCCCTGCGGGTGAAACGGCAGGATGCCGCAATACTGTTTTCCATCGTCCCGGATCGCGATCCAGTCCTGATTATTTTAAAAGTCCCCTTGCCGGGGTAATCGTCTCATGGCTTTCCGGGAAACAATCATAAATCAGGGATGTGTGGAATTGTGAAATCTCCGGCACGCCGGCAGTTCCTCCGCACCCTGGAAGGAGAAAACGAATGAGCGCAAAAGAGGTTCTTCTGACCTATGAGGGTTTGAAAAAACTGGAAGAGGAACTCGACTATCTGAAGGGTGAAAAGCGCAAGGAAAATGCGGAGCGCATCAAGGCCGCCCTGGCCTTCGGTGATATTTCCGAGAACTCCGAATACGACGACGCGAAAAATGAGCAGGCCCAGAATGAAACGCGCATCATGCAGCTTGAGAGCATGCTCAAGCATGCCTCCGTCATAGACGACGACGATGTGGATACCAGGGCTGTCAGCATTGGCACGCACGTCCGCATCCGGGAAACAAAGACCAAGGACGAGACGGACTACCATATTGTCGGGTCCACGGAAGCAGATCCGGCTTCATACAAGATTTCCAACGAGTCCCCTGTCGGTGCCGCGCTGCTGGGCCATAAATCAGGCGATACTGTGGAAATTGAAGTGCCGGGTGGAAAAATAAAGTACAAAATCATTGATATCCATAAATGAGGTTGTCACGTTGTGAAGACGTCCTGTCCACGACCGGGATGGGGCGGAGCGGATGTCCTGCCAAGGCAGTTGAACCTCAACCGCCGCGATACCGGAAATTCGGCCGCAGCCGCGGAATTCAGCCAATCGGTCGACTTGATGGGTGCATATTGGTCATGTGCGATGGTTCAATGACCAATTACAGTTTGCATATATCAATGTAAGCTGTTTTTTTTACAGGTTTTGCAAACTTCCGTGTTCATGGACACACAATCAATACAACGTCGGGAGGAACTTCATGTCGGACAACCAGGAGAAGCCTGTACAAAAGGAACCGGAGACAGAACAGGACCTGAGCGAGATTCTGCAGGTTCGCCGGGCCAAGTTGGCCGAACTGCAGGCGTCGGGCCAGGATCCTTTCCTGCTGGTCCGGTATGCCAACGACACCTCCGTACAGGATATCGTGACCGATTATGCGGGATATGAGGGCAAACAGGTTTCGATGGCCGGACGGTTGATGGGAAAGCGCGGCATGGGCAAGTCAACCTTCTGCGACCTTCAGGACCGTGACGGCCGCATCCAGCTGTACGTGCGCATCAACGAACTGGGCGAACCCGCATACGAGGCCTTTAAAAAGCTGGATATCGGAGATTTGATCGGTGTCGCGGGCACTGTTTTCAAAACGCACATGGGTGAGATTTCCGTCAAGGTCAATGCCGTCACGTTATTGGCCAAGTCGCTTCGTCCGCTGCCGGAAAAATTCCATGGCCTGAAAGATCCGGATACGAGGTACCGTCAGCGGTACCTCGACCTTATCGTGAATCCGGAAGTCCGCCGTACCTTCGTCATGCGGAGCCGCATCATCTCCTCGATTCGCCGTTTTCTGGACGCGCGGGATTTTCTGGAGGTCGACACGCCCATCCTGAGCACGATTCTCGGCGGAGCCACCGCCCGGCCGTTCGTCACCCACCACAACGCCCTCGATCTCGACATGTTCATGCGGATTGCGCCGGAGCTTTATCTGAAACGCCTTATCGTGGGCGGTATGGAACGGGTGTACGAAATCGGCCGGATGTTCCGGAACGAAGGGATGTCCGTCAAGCATAACCCGGAGTTCACGATGATGGAGCTTTATCAGGCCTATACGGACTACAACGGCATGATGGAGATAACGGAAGCGCTTGTGTCCCAGGTGGCGCTTGAAGTACTCGGCACCACGAAAATCACGTACCAGGGCCAGGAGGTTGACCTGACCCCGCCCTGGAACCGCATGACCATGACGGAGGCGGTTCTCCGGCATGCCGGCGTGGACTTCGATTCCATCCCCGATGATGCCGCTGCGGCAGTTGCAGCGAGGGAAAAGGGCCTGCATCTGAAAGGGGCGCCCGTGCGGGGTGAAATCCTGAATCTTTTCTTCGAAGAATTCGCCGAGACGCACCTCGTGCAGCCTACGTTCATCCTCGATTACCCGGTGGAAGTTTCACCGCTCACCAAGCGAAAACCCGGAAAGCCGGAACTGGTCGAACGATTCGAACTCTTCATCACTTCCCGCGAGTTCGGGAATGCCTACAGCGAACTGAACGACCCGGCGGATCAAAAGGAACGGTTCGTCGCCCAGGTCAAAAAGCGGGAATCGGGTGACGAGGAAGCAAACATGATGGATGAAGACTATATCACGGCGCTCGAACACGGGCTTCCCCCGACCGGAGGGCTTGGGATCGGCATTGACCGCCTGGTCATGCTTCTCACGGATTCCGCTTCCATCCGGGATGTATTGCTTTTCCCGACAATGAAACCACGCGAATGACGATACCTTGCCGGATAGCCGGCAAGAGGCAGAGAGGCGGCCATGGACAGAAAACAGGCGTTCAGCGTGCTTGGATTGCCGGAAACGGCAACCAAGGACGAAGTTGCAAGACGATACGACGTTCTCTCCCGGAAATTCAGGCTTATGCAGAATGCAGACGGAATGCCGGCTGCATTGGACGTCGAGGAGGCGTACAAGCTCCTCGCAGGCATATCCTGGAAGGACCCGGTGGCTGAAAACCGGCTTCGGTTGCGGGATTCGCATCCCGGACTGCTGGCCCGGATGTTGAAAATGGAACAGACGAAGCTTGACAACCTGGTTCATTACTACAGGAAGCCTGTCCTTATCATCGCCATTGTCCTGGGTGTCGCAGCCTGGTTCGTCATTTCGACCGTATTCCGCACGCCCGACGACTTTCGCATGCTGATAGCCGGCGACATCTACATGCAGAACCAGGACAATCTGCAGGCCGCCGTGACCAGGGCGCTGCCCGGCACGGTCAATCCGATGCTCCAGAGCATCTACATGGGTGAATCGACGGATGCGCAGATGCAGATGGCCGTGTCGCAGAAACTGATGGTGGAAGTCGGATACGGTGAAAACGACATCCTGATACTTGATCGGGTTCTGTACAAGCAGTATGCGGAGCAAGGCGCATTCAAGCCATTGGATGATGCCCTGGCGGATTACGGGACTACCCTGGCGGAACAGGACAAACAGATGGTTTCAATATTGCCGGATGTCCTCAGCGCGGGGGAGGACGGAAAGCCCCATGTGTATGGGATAGATGTGACCGGCAGTCCTCTTCTGAAAGAGGGGGAAGTGTTCGGCCTTGACATGGTCGCGGTTTTCGGCTTGAAATCCAAGTTTCCTGAAAAAGGGATCGCGCTGATGCGGGTGTTGGCAAAAAAATAACGGGGGTGCGGCATGTTTGATTTGTCTTCGACAAGGGAAATGGACAATGATGTGGTTCGTATCGCGGTTTCCGGCGAGATTGACCTGATGTCGGCGCCGGACTTCAAAAAACGCCTGTATGAAGCTGTTGGAGAGGGCGGAACCGATGTGGTGCTGGACTGCTCGGAGCTTGCGTACATCGACAGTACGGGGCTGGGAATCCTGTTGGGTGTGTTGAAACGGGTCCGGATGACCAATCATCAGGTCCATATCTGCAACCTGAAGGAAAGCATAAGGAAACTCTTCCGCATCACAGGCCTTGACAAGGCTTTCTTACTGGAGGAAGCGCAATGAGCATGATGTCGCAGATTGTCCTGAGCATCCCGCCAAAGGCGGATTTTGTAAGCCTTGTGCGCCTTGCGGTGTCGGGCGTTGCGCATCAGGCCGGATTCGACATCGATGCAATCGAGGATATAAAGGTTTGCGTATCAGAGGTTTTGAACAAGGCCATTGCTACGGAATTCGGAAAAGGAACCGCGCCCCTGACACTCACGTTCGGTCTCATGCCGGGTTCCCTCTCCGTCCAGATCGGCGGGGTAGGGCTGGACGGAGGCACCTTGTTCACATCCGATACGGATGAGTTCGCCCTTGCGATACTCAATACGCTCATGGACAGCGTCATGCTGTCCAGCATCGGTCCCGAGGCGGTCCTCCTGGTGAAGACGGTCGAGAGGACGGATGCCGATGGTTAGGAGAAACCCGGTGCAGGAATTGAGTGAAGAATCGGAACGGGAACTGTTTGAGCGATATGCATATCAGCATGATGCTCTTTTGCGCAACGAGATTGTATCCAGATATCTGTATCTGGCGGATATCATATCGAAAAAATTCATCAATCGCGGCGTCGACATGGATGATATCTACCAGGTTGCATGCGTGGCGCTCATCAATGCAGTGGAGCGGTTCAACGTCGGCGAGGATGTCAAGTTCGTAAGTTTCGCCACACCGACCGTCATAGGGGAAATCAAGCGTTATTTCCGCGACAAGGCTTCCGTGATCAGGATTCCAAGGCGCATCTATGAAGTATACCAGAAAGTCAACCAGGCACGCGAATACCTGATGCAGCAGTTGAAGCGCGCTCCCCGGGTCGAAGAGATTTCCGCCTACCTCAATGTCAAGGAGGAAACCATTCTCGAGATCATCGAGTCCTGGAATGTCTATAATATCCAGTCCTTCGACCAGACATTGTTCGACGAGGATGATTTGGAACTCCACGAGACGGTTGGGGATGAAGATGAGACATTTGAGCGAATCAATAACCGGGATTTTCTGGAAAAAACAATGGATCATTTCAATGAGGCGGAAAAGCAGTTCATCCGCATGCGCTTTTTTGATAACAAGACGCAAAAAGACATAGCCGGTCATTTTGACGTGTCCCAAATGTATATTTCGCGTTTGGAGAAGAAAACACTGGAAAAATTCAGAAAGATTCTTAAAAAGTAATTCGTTTGCGTCATCCTGTCCACTTCTTCCGCAGTCACGGATTTCAGCAGCCCCGCTGTGTGTGATGATTTTCACATTTTTGCAAGATTCTTATGCTAAACGACAATGAGCCTGATTCCGACAGCCGGGGTACGGGTATAGATAAATAGATGCGTATGTTTGGCGGGCATCGTCTCAAGCCGAAGCTCGCAAGGTCTGATCCGCTGTGGTCCGTCTTCATGTGTTTTCGAATTCATTCCTTTGGATCAGACACTTGGGAACCCGGCAACAGGAAAGGTACGGTTGCGGCAACCTGAAAGGGTCGGTGGGGAGATTGCTCCATATGGGTACACGGGAAGCCTGTTTCGACAGGCGGCTATACAACAGGCGAATAAGCAGCGATGCCGTTTCCGTTTGTCGGGAAGTAAGCGGTGTTCTGGACTGGATCGATCACATGTCGCAGCTGTCCATTGATGATCAGTATGACATCAAGGTGATTCTGTGCGAACTGCTGCAAAATGCCGTCAGGCATGGCAATAAAATGGACCGGACCAAAACGATATTGCTCGATGTGACGCTTAATGAGCAAAACACGCTTGAGATATCCGTGCAGGACGAGGGGCCAGGATTTGACATCGAAAGGATGCTGGCCCAAAAACGCGATATCAGGACCAAAACGCAGGAAGTTTCAGATCTTGATGAATTCGGCAGGGGTCTGC
>CAZFWQ010000077.1:12370-12615 GCA_964522755.1 uncultured Oscillospiraceae bacterium
GGCAATGACGGGGGCTGTTTCGAAAGAGACAGCCCTTGACGCAGGTGTGGGGCCGGTTTCATCCTCTGGAGCATGAAGGTTAGGGAAGGGCAAACTCATTCTGGATTTTAGCATGACTGCCGTGATATAATGAGTGTGAGGAGTCTTCCGATTTCAGTCGAAGGAAGGTCCACGAACTCCGGGCCATCGGGCCGCGGAGGGGACAGGAGAGATTTATAATGATGAAATGCGCCATATGCAGGGAA
>CAZFWQ010000078.1:0-12467 GCA_964522755.1 uncultured Oscillospiraceae bacterium
GAGCCATCTGCGGATGTTGCGCCCCGCAATGGTATGGGGACCGGGAATCTCCGGCATCCTGTCCCGGGCGCACCACTTCGCTTCTCCGATCTCCACGCCGTCCGCGACGACCTCTTCAGTCGCCCATTTCGCGGTGAATCCCACCATCAGGGAATCCGGGAATGGCCATGGATGGCTGGACAGGTAGCGGATGTCCCGGATGCCGATGCCGACTTCCTCGCGCACTTCCCTCACCACGCAGTCCTCGAAGGTCTCTCCTGGCTCGACGAAACCCGCCACCAGGCTGAACATCCCTTCCGGGAAGTGCCTTGCATGGGCCAGCAGCAGTTCCTCACCCCGTGTGACGGCAACGATGATGGCAGGAGACAGCCGGGGATACTGCCGATAGTCGCACGAGGGACAGTGCATGGAACGCTCATCCTCCCTCGGCGCCATTTTATCGCCGCACCGGCCGCAGAAGCGGTTGTTTCGCTGCCAGTTGAGCGTCTGGAGCGCACGGCCCGCAAGAAACCCCACATCGCTGTCCATCTGCGGCAGCAGGGTTCTCAGGTTTTGCCAGGAAAACCCGTCGGAACGGATTCCCGTGTCCGCATCCGGGCCCACCAGTGCGGCATGGCATGGAAAGCCGTCGAAGATGCCAAGCGAATGGATCGCAATAATCCCGTTCGCCCAGTCGGCAGCGCCGCCTCCCGCAGGAAGCCCTACGTGTCCGACTAAGAAAGCACCTATGCCGCCAGTTTCGTCATCCTCAGTTCCAGCCGCCGCTCCGGAAGCATGCTCCATTTCAGCAGCTTCTCCGGATACGTGCTCCATTTCAGCAGCTACTCCGGGAACCATCTCAGTCTTCACAAGGAGCCTATCGTCCTGAAATAGAAACCAGACGGCTTTCCTGTCGGGATGGAACAGTCCCGCCTCTTCCCCCTCCATCGGCTTGCAATAAGCCGGCTCATATCGGTGAAACAGGCTCCAATCCTGAGATTCGCGCCCCGTTTCCGTTGCATTCCGATCAACCGTACCCGAACCCATGCTTCATTCCCTCCAGACCTGCAGGCAGGCTCTTTTTCCATCAGACATGCCGAATGACCGCCTTGTGTCACAACAGACGCGAGACAAGGCCGCATGTCCCGACGCCTTGCCATAATCCTGAGAAAAGGCCGCATGCGACTGAAACATTGCTGCTCCGGCACATGCGGCCATCTGATTCAATCTGGTGTTTTCTGCGGTGTTCAGCCTGCCCATCCTTTTCACAAGCGTGAAAAGGATTTGATTCCCCATGTATAGCTGCCACTCATTGTAAAGCTGCCACTTGCCATGAAGATGTCGCCGTCAGGAGGCGGAATCCACTTCATTGCGCTTCTTCTTTTTCACAGGTGCGGCAACGCGCCGCCCGTCGCCGTGAATCAGCCTCGGCGTGCCGTTGCTGAGTATCGTCTCCCTGTCCAGGATGCACTTTTCCACAGTGTCCGTCGAAGGGATGTCGTACATCACGTCCAGCATGATTTCTTCCATGATGGCCCGCAATCCGCGTGCGCCCGTCTTCCTCTCCAATGCCCTGCCGGCTATGGCTTCCAGCGCGTCCTCTTCCACTTCGAGCTTGACGCCGTCCATCTGGAAAAGACGCTCGTATTGCTTGATGATGGCATTCTTCGGCTTCGTGAGGATGTCGATGAGGGCCGAGCGGTCAAGCGCGTGCAAGGGTACCACGACTGGCAGACGTCCGACAAACTCCGGAATCAGCCCATACTTGACAAGGTCTGTCGGGTTCACGTTCTTGTAAATCTCACTGATGTCAACTTCCTTCTTGCTCTCGATGACAGCCCCGAATCCCATCGTTTTGTTCCCGATGCGGTTCTGGATGATCTTTTCAAGACCGTCGAATGCGCCGCCGCAGATAAACAGGATGTTTGTCGTGTCAATCTGCAGAAACTCCTGATGCGGGTGCTTGCGCCCGCCCTGCGGCGGGACGGAGGCGATAGTTCCTTCGAGAATCTTGAGCAGTGCCTGCTGTACGCCCTCCCCGCTCACATCGCGGGTAATGGAGACGTTTTCCGACTTCCGCGCAATCTTGTCCACTTCGTCAATGTAGATGATGCCGTTCTGCGCGCGGGCAATGTCGAAATCTGCCGCCTGGATGAGCTTGAGGAGGATATTCTCCACGTCCTCGCCCACGTAGCCTGCTTCCGTCAGGGAGGTCGCGTCTGCGATGGCGAAGGGAACATTCAGAATTTTGGCCAGTGACTGCGCCAGATAGGTCTTGCCGCATCCGGTGGGTCCGATGAGGAGGATGTTGCTTTTCTGCAGTTCCACATCGTCTTTTGTCTTTTCTGCGCGGATGCGCTTGTAGTGGTTGTAAACGGAAACCGCCAGCGCCCGTTTCGGCCGCTCCTGCCCAATGACGTACTGATCGAGGATAGCCTTGATTTCAGTAGGTTTGAGCAATGCATCCGGGGTAATGGGGCTATTGAACTCCTCGAAATCATCATCGATGATATCGGAGCAGAGTTCAACGCATTCATCGCAGATATTCACGCCGGGTCCCGCCACAAGTCGCCGGACCTGGTCCTGCGTCTTGCCGCAGAATGAGCATTTCATTTGCTTCTTGTCGTCAATTTTCGCCATTCGTCACCCCGGTATCCTTTTTTCCATGATATGATCCACCAGGCCGTATGCCTTGGCTTCTTGCGCATCCATGAAATAGTCTCGTTCCACGTCCTGTTCGATCTTCGAAAGCGGCTGTCCTGTTTTTTCACTGAGCATGCGGTTGAGTTTGTCCTTGACCTTCAGAATCCACTCCGCATGAATTTTGATGTCCGTGGCCTGGCCGCGCGCCCCACCGAGTGGCTGGTGAATCATGATGGTGCTGTTGGGCAGCGCATACCGTTTTCCCTTTGCGCCGGATGTAAGCAGGAAGGCGCCCATGGAAGCCGCCATGCCCACGCATATGGTGGACACATCGGGCTTCACATGCTGCATGGTGTCATATATGGCCATGCCCGAAGTGATGGATCCGCCCGGGCTGTTTATATATAGCTGGATATCCTTGTCCGGGTCATCGGCCTCGAGGAACAGCATCTGGGCGACCACCAGGGACGCTGTGACATCGTTGACCTCGTCGCTGAGCATGATGATGCGATCTTTCAAAAGTCTGGAAAAAATGTCAAACGACCGCTCTCCGCGGCTGCTTTGTTCTACGACAATCGGTACGAGGGACATATGGAGCCTCCTTTCAACAGTGGACGGGAAAGATAGGATTGCTTCGTCAAAATGACGCAAATGTCTCAAATCCATCAGTTTGACCTACTCTGATATTATATTCCCGTCCCCATGCTTTGTAAACAAGATTTCACCGCGACAGGAGGAACCTCTTGCCCTGAACGGTTTCAAGCAGCATTTTCCCGACACTGCGGTCAGGAGGCAACTGCGCTGTCTGACATCCGTTTGATCGCTTCCTTGCTGCAGGCCCGTTCCATGACATGTTCCATGTCGTGGTCGTGGAGCTGTTCGCGAATTTCCGCAACGGTCTGGCCGTACTGTTTCGCCATGTCGGCAAGTTCCGCCTCTATCATTTCTTCCGATGCTTCTATGCCCTCCGCCTTGACGACCGCTTCAAGGAGTAGCTGGGTTCTCACGTTCTCCCTGGCGCCGTCGCGGAAATCAGCCCGAAGCTGTTCCTCCTGCATGCCCATCATGGCCATGTACTTCTTGAGGTCCATGCCCTGATAACGCAGGTTCATCTCGAACTGGCGAAGCATGCCGTTAAGCTGGGTCTCCACCATGGCTTCAGGAATTTCGACGGTCATGTTCGCTGCGGCGGCCTTCAGCACGGCGTCCTCGAACTTGCGCCCGGCACCTTCCGCCGCACGTGCGGTGAGATTCTTGCGGATATCGGCTTCATATGCGTCCAGGGTATCGAATTCGCTGACATCCTTCGCGAACTCGTCATCAAGATCGGGTTTTTCACGGTACTTGATTTCATTCACCGTCACGACGAACCTGGCTTCTTTCCCCGCAAGTTCCGAACTGTGATAATTTTCCGGGAAAACCACATTCACCTCGGTCTCCACATGCTGTTCCACCCCGACCAGCTGCTCTTCGAAACCAGGGATGAAACTGCCGGAACCGATTACGAGGGAGTAGTCCTTTCCTGTTCCGCCTTCAAATGCAACACCGTCGGAATATCCCTGAAAATCGATCACGACGTTGTCGCCATTCTGAACAGCGCGGTCTTCAACGGTGATCAGGCGGGAATTGCGCTCCCTGATCCGTTCCAGTTCCTTTTCCACTTCCTCGTCTGTGATGAGCACGGAATCCTTTTCCACTGAAAGGCCCAGGTATTGTCCCAGGACGACTTCGGGCTTCACAGTGACAGTGGCGGTAAATACCAGCGGTGAACCTGCCGCGATCTGCCCCACATCAATTTCCGGACGGTCGACCGGGTCCAGGCCAAGTTCCTCGATGGCTTTCTCATAGGCCGGCGGACAGGCGATGTTGATGGCATCCTCATAAAACACGCTTTCGCCGTACATGCGCTCTATCATGCGGCGTGGCGCCTTGCCCTTGCGAAAACCCTGCAGCGCGTAGCGGCCCTTGTTCTTGGCATAGGACTTTTCCATCGCATCATCGAATGTCGCCGCATCTACTTCGATGGTGAGTTTCACAACGTTTTTCTCTACCTGTTCCATTTTTGCGCTCATGCTGTCGTGCCTCCTGATCCTGTTTTTGCGGGGAACACGCCCCTATACCGGGCCCGTAGCCGGGCACGAATACTCATTCCTGATATTCTCCGCCTTAATAAAAAAAAAGCGGCTGCATTTTCACAACCCTAAAAACCGCCTAATTATAACATGGCGCCGGACATTTTTCAATCCCCATCAACCAGGTATGGCTGGAACAGCAGGTTGTCCGCCGCCACCAGCCGGTAGTCGATGCCGTCATGAACGCCCTGGATGGCGGCATGCCGGCCCTTTCCATGCAAGTGGCCATACAGGCAAAGGCTCGCCCCGAATTCGCGCATGATGTCCACATACGCTCCCGGCTCCCGCTGCGCGTTGAACGGGGGAAAGTGCAGCAGCACGCAGCGTTTTTCCGCACCCAGCATCTTGGCGGCCTGCATGGACAGCTTCAGCCGCTCCTGCTCGCGCAGGAATATCTTTCGGTCTTCGGGGCTGAAATCCTCGTCGCCCGGCGATTTCCAGCCTCTCGTGCCGCATATGGCGTATTCGCCCGCAAGGATGGCGTTGTTGTGAAGGATGCGGACGCTGCCGATTCCGTTTTCAGCAAAGAAGGCATCCAGCTTTCTCTGCGTCGTCCACCAATAATCATGGTTGCCCTTGGACATGATCTTCTTGCCTGGCAGGGATTCCAGCCAAGCGAAATCCGGGATGGCTTCCGGAAGGTAGGTGGCCCATGAAAAGTCTCCGGGCATCAGCACCGTATCTCCGGGCTTAATGGTCCGTTCCCAGTTTTCCCTGAGACGATCCATGTGATCGGCCCATCCAGGTCCGAAAACATCCATGGGTTTGTCGACCCCTATCGCAAGGTGAAGGTCGGATATCGCATACAGTGCCATCAGGTCTCCCGTTCACATACTGGAAAAAGCCCATGTTTCCCGCAGGATCCGGGCAGCAGGCCAGACTCGGCAGAATCATGGAACCATTGCGGAAGGCGGATCAACCAGCGCAAAACGGATAATTCCCTCTGCCGCCACAACGCCGTCGACTGTCGCCTTCGCAAGCACCTTGCCCATGCTGCGCCGGAAGGCAAGGAACTCCGCCTCCACCAGCAGCGTGTCGCCGGGAATGACCAGCCTTCTGAATTTCATCTCGTCAATCCCGGTAAACAGGCCAAGCTTGCCGATGTTGTCCCGGAGCATCAGCCCGGCGGCGCAAGCCACCTGTGCCATGCACTCCACGATCATCACGCCGGGCATGATGGGATTTCCGGGGAAATGCCCGGCAAAGTACGGTTCATTGGAAGTGACATTTTTGATGCCGGCCACTTTCATGCCCGGTTCAATCTGCATCAAGTGCTCCGGAGGGAGTTTCGTGAGCCTGTCGACCATCATGAACGGATACCGGTGCGGAAGAATCCTCTGCAAATCAATTATGTCAAGCCATTCCTTGCGTGCTGCCATTCTGTCGCCTCCGAAATCCCTGCTTTCGTCATCACATGCCCGACCATGCCGGAACTGAGCCGTACCGCGCCCGCATCCAGTCCTGATTCCGCCTCACGTGCCCGGTTTTGTGAAAATCGTGTCGTACCGCAACCTCACCTGTCCTATTCCCAATTGTGCCATATGTTCTGGACATCGTCATGCTCTTCCAGACGTTCAATAAGCTTTTCCATGTTTTCGATCGCTTCGGGATCCGTCAGAACCATTGCCGTTCTAGGAATCATCGTAATTTCAGCCGTGGCGAAAATCAGTTTCTGCGCTTCGAGCGCCTCCCGCACCGCGGAAAAATCCTCCGGTGCCGTAATGATCTCGAAGTATTCGTCCTCCGCTGTGAAATCCTCGGCGCCCGCTTCCAGGGCTGCCATCATGAGGCTGTCCTCCTCAAGCTTCCCATCTTTCTCAATCACGATCTGTCCTTTCTTGTCAAAAAGAAAGGAAACACAGCCCGATGTACCCATGTTGCCGCCGTATTTGTCGAAGAAATGCCTTATGTCCCCTGCCGCCCGGTTGCGGTTGTCGGTCAGCACCTGCACGATGACGGCAACACCAGCCGGCCCGTAACCTTCATACTGGATCTCCTCATAATTGGTCGCATCCCCATCGCCCGCCGCTTTCTTGATGCTGCGGAGAATGTTGTCGTTGGGCATGTTGTTCGCCTTGGCTTTCGCGATGACATCGCGCAGCCGTGAATTGGACAGTGGATCCGAGCCGCCGGACCTGACTGCGATGGCAAGTTCGCGTCCCAGCTTCGTGAAGGCGTTGCCGCGCTGCGCGTCCGCCTTGCCCTTCCTGTGCTTGATGTTGGCCCACCTCGAGTGTCCTGACATATGCTTGTCCTCCCTCTGTTCCATTCTGACAAGGCCATTGGCCGCATGACATTTAGTCTTTCGAATGCTTTGGAGAGCATGACTGGTTCCTGTTGCCGTCAGCCTTGTTACGTCAGCCTGCTCCGACAGCCTTGCTCCGTCAGCCTTGCCCCGTTGAGGCATCGGGGTCGGGCATGGGCTGCATGATCCTCAGGAAAGCACCGGATTCCGAAAATGCGACTGGTTGGGGATCTGAAAACAGAAATTCCACCCGCGCGGAAGTAAGGTCGGCCAAGCCGCGTTCCAGGATATGCCGCCTTTCAGGTTCAAGAAAAAGGCGGATGCGCACATCGGCGCCATATTCGGTGCCTGCCGTAAGATAGGCGCCTGCCGCGAGATAGTGCGCCACCTTGCCGGCAAGCGTGTACTCCATGGCGAGAACGGTCTCGAGGCACGGCTTCACCAGCATGATTCCCGCATCCGAAACCCCGAGGCCAGCAACCCTGCCATAAGCACGGAGCAACCCGGACGCACCGAGAAGGATCCCCCCGAACCATCGGCTGACAACTATCACGGCATTCGTGATGCCCTGCTTGTTAAGCACTTCCAATATGGGCACACCCGCCGTTCCGGAGGGTTCACCGTCATCGCTGCAGCGCCGGATGGCCGAGGGACCATCCAATGCATAGGCATGACAGTGGTGTCCGGCATCCCAATCACGCGCGCGGACTGCCCGGATGTGTGCGAGCGCCTCTTCTTCCGTCGAAACGGGAGCAACCCTTGCAATGAAGCGGGATCGTTTTTCCTCAAGAAATCCGGTGCCGGGCTTCAGGAGCGTCTTGTACGGGTTCATGCCCAGTCTCCCGCCGCCGCATGCGGCCGCCTCTCGGGAGGGTTCCACCCTGCCGCCGCGTGCAAATCCTGTCAGTTGCATAAAACAAGGGTGCTCCGTCAGCCTTCGCTGAAAGACACACCCTTCAATTGTAACAGATCCGCATCGTTCAGTTCAATCTGCACGGCCCGTCTTTTCAAAGTACTTGCGGTAGGACTGCGTGAGCAGCGATCTATCCTGACTGTATGTAATCATCTCCAATGCTTCGGCAACGGGGTAGAACCCGGCTTCCATCATTTTATCCGGCTCACCGATGCGGTAGTCTTCCGATTCCGCCTTCATGACGAACCAGGCCACCCGGTTGCATACCGGCCTTTGCCGCGTGATGGAATAGAACTCGTAGTAGGTCCGTCCCGCGCTGTCCAGTATCAGGCCCGTAATGCCGCCTTCGTTCCGGACACTCTGGACGGCTGTCTCTTCGGGCGTCATGGCATTTCTGATGACACCCTTCGGCATGACCCATTCCCCTTTTTCATTCTTCAGTAAAAATACCTTTTCATCGCAGAAGACCACTCCACCAGCACAGTCCCGCAGCTGCATATCGCAACATCCCCCTTCCCACGCCATCAACCGCATTCATATCAATTCCGGGCAAAAAAAAGGCACCGTCTATCAATGATAATCATGATTGCTGACCTGTGCCCGAGGCAATGCCAACTCAACTGAACTGAACTCACATGTCATATGAAAGGAGGAACAAAATGAAAAAAACACTCCACGCATTTACTTTACCCGTAACATAATCATTGAAACATGCGCATTCATGAATTGGCATTTTTATTGGCAAGCAGATTTTTACGCTGTTCCAGCAGGATGACGGACAAAGAATTTGACTGTGCGACTGCGGCCGTGGCCTGCTCTATGGAATGGATGCTGTCAGACAGGCATTGCGACGCGTATGCATTGAGGATGGCGCGATCATTATTGCGGAGACAAGTTGTTTTTTGCCGCACGACCACCACTTCCTTTCGTTCCGGCAAGGATAACTGAATTGTCCGATCCCAATAAACTACTGCTTGTCATTTACCCGTTTTCACCGGCTTTCAACCAACAAGCACACACCTATCACAAACCCGGCAAGCACCCGGCAGATGACAGTTCCAACTGACCGCCCGCTTCCCGAAAAGGACCCCGTCATTTACTTTTCCGGCTCTATCAGGCCATAACTCCCGTCACGCCTGCGGTAAATCACGTTCACCCTTTCGTCCGACGCATTTGAAAAGACGAAGAAACTGTGCCCGAGCAGGTTCATCTGCAATATGGCTTCTTCAAGATCCATGGGCTTCAAGGTGAATTTTTTCGTCCGCACGATGGGGAGGTCCTCTTCTTCTTCCACAGGTTCGGCAATTTCAAAGTTCTCCGCGACCATGGCATCCTGATGAATCCGTTTTCCCAGTTTTGTCTTATATTTGCGTATCTGCCGTTCAAGTTTCTCAATAACCATGTCGATTGAGGCATACATGTCGTCGCTGGATTCTTCCGCCCGGATGAACATGCCCTTGGCTGAGATGGTGACTTCGAAAATATACCGGCCTCTTTCCACATTGAATGTAAGATGTGCCTCGGCATCCGGCCGGAAAAACTTCTCGAACTTTCCAACCTTCTTTTGAGCTTTTTCCATCATGGAGGCAGAGACGCTGGTATGTTTGCCGTTCGTTACGTATTTCATGTAAACACCCCTTTCATCCTTTTGTATCACACACGGCTGTACTGAATTGTTACCCTTGCACACGGGATGAAAACAGGATAATCGTTTCGGCAGCCTGCTCTTCACGAAAAGTAATCCACAGGATTTGCAGAAAAATCCACATTGACTGCAAATGACGGGGGAAATGCCGTTCCCACCCCTGTGTATAATGTGGATAAAACTGTGTAAAACCTTTATACAAAGGATTTGCGCCTGTTGATATCCTGTTGTCCGTTCAGAAAGCACTTTAAGATTCGCGGGCGAATCTTTTCCACAACAAGCGGGCAATTCAAAAGTGGGCAACTCACGGAAGAACCTTATCCCCGGCGAGTGCCCGCAAGTCAGCCTCCTGGCTGTTCAGTCCGACTGTTGCTGAGATGATTCCAAAGGTTGCGCGCAAAACGTCACGTTCCCGCGAGACCATGTCCGAGCGGCCGAAAAGCCCTGCCTTGAGCTTCTGCTCAGCCTGTGCCCGACGTCTTTCCGCCATTTCCAGATCCTTCCTGGCCAGTTCCAGCTGATCCGCGGCTGTCAGCCTGTCATTGAGACGGTTCCGGAGATTGGCCTCAATGGCGGTCTTTGCATCCTGCAAGGACAGCCGCGCGTCTTCCCGATCCCTTAGCATCGTGATGACGCGGTCATTGGTATCCGGAATGAACTTCCTGGCGATATCCAGCTTCAGGTCCAGGATGCGCATTGCTTCTGATTTCTCAAAAACACCGGTGTCGGCATTCTGCGCGGCTGCAATCCATCCGTCTGCCTTTGAGGTATCGGCGAACCTTGTGTCAAGCAATGTGACGGAGTCCTTTTCCGTTTGTACCAGTTCATCTCCAAAGTCTGCGCCTGACAGGGTTTTTACTTCCAATGCGGCCGAGTCGGCCGACAGGCGCAATTTGTCAAGGTTCAGAACGGCCGATTCAACGGACGCTTCAGCATCTTTGAGATCCGCCTCAGTCAGGATGCCGGCGTCATATCGGACACGCGCCGTCCGGGCTTCCTCGCGCGTCAGCGCCAGAAGCTTCACTTCCAGCTTCTGCTGCTCCAGAACAAGAACAAGCGACTGGATGGCTTTATATAGATCCCTTTCACGCAGGATCGGCGCCTGGGACTGCCTTAGTTTTTCAAGCGCAATCCGTGAATCGATTTCCAGTGGTACAATATCGCGTCTCACAGTATTGTCAAATCCTTGTTCATAAACGCCCACGTTGAAGATGATGGCCGAATCCGAAACGGCATCGGCCTTGTCTTTCTCCAGTACCCGGATTTCCAGCGAATCCAGTGCAGCCGTTGTCCCGCCCGCGGTCATCAGCGCATACAAATCCTTCAGGGCGCGCTTCACGGAATCCTCCGCCGCCAATACGGTCGTTACGCTTGCAAGCATGACCACCACCATGAGAAATGCCAGTTTTCTGCCTGTGAAAAAAACATTCATTATCCAATATCCCCTTTCAATCGCATTTTCCGCCGGACTGGCCTTCAATAACGAATGTGCCGGTATCTGCAGCCTCACATCCGGCATCCCGGGTCTGAATGTAAGCAATGCCCGTTCTTGCTTACCTGCATCGAGCTGAACCAATAGGTCAGTACCCGGAATAAGCCGGGCCTGTCTGCGCGGCTTGCCTGAACCTTCGAACCTTTACACCCAGCGAAAGCCTGGACAAAGACAATCCTTCTTCCATTCCCGCAATGGCATTCACCATCGCATCGTCGGACCAGGCAGGGACCCTTCCGGCAGCAATCTGTTTTTTCATGGCTTCCAGTTTATCCTTTTGACGCTGCAGCGACTGCTCCGCAATCTTCAGATCCAGCCGTGCAGACTCCAGCGAGATAAAAGCCGCCAGAATTTGCGAACGTATCGAACGCTCATTGTCAGCCAGGTCCAGCCTTGCCCTTTCCAAATCAAGCTCCGCGCCTGCGTATTCAGTTGCGATATCCGCATCAATCTTGTTCATGTCCTTGTAGGCCAGCATCTCCAGTGTGCGCTCCTTCAGCGGGATGCCCTCTCTCAGGGAAAACAATTCCATCCGGTTTCGGATAGCCTGTACGGCATACTCTTCAGCCGACAGATACAGGACAATGGAGGAAACACCCATGCTGACCGTCAGCTTGCGCGACAGGGGTGCACCCACGAAGCGGTTATAATTGCAGCACTGGTTTTCAAATGCCCGTTCCGAGGCGGTCACTGCCATGTCCGCCTTTTCAAGGTCCAGCGCCGCCGCATCCACGTCAAGCTGAGTCAGGTTGCCAGCCGCCCGGGATGCCTTCGCGCGCGACAATGTGTCCGAGGACAGCGTCCTTGAACGCACCTTCGCTTTCAAGTCATTCTGGGATGCGACCAATCCGAGCAAAAGTGAATCCATCGTGTTTTCCAGGCTGGCAAGGGTCACGTCCAGTGATTTGGATGCCATTTGCCAGGAAAGCTTCATCTGATCCGGCAGAAGGTATTTCTGCATGCGCAGTCGGAGCTGCGTCTTGTCATCGAAGCGGATGGTTACCGTCATCCCGGTCCAGGGGTTCATGAACGTCCGCTTTTCCGGATCTATGTCTTTTGCCCTGCCTATGGAATTCTGCCATTCATCGAAAGCATCCTGTGCCCTGCGGCTTGCGAGGCGTATGGCCTGCAGGCCGTGCACTTCCTTCTGCGCCGTTTCCCGGGTAAGCGCATATGCCGCCTGCGGAACAGCCACGACCGTGTCGGAAGCCGCCGCGGGAATGGATCCCAACGCCAGCAAACCGGCCAGCAGCCATGGCGCCCATGATTTTCCCTTCATGAAATTCCTCCTTGTCAGTCATATGTAAAGATAATACACATCGTCCGTCTGGTTGTCTGATTACCTTATTCTACCCTGTAAATGCGCAGAAAGAAACTATATAATCGCAAGGAACATGGCGTATTTACAGTGGCTTCCT
>CAZFWQ010000079.1:0-3266 GCA_964522755.1 uncultured Oscillospiraceae bacterium
TAAAGTGGTACGCGAGCTGGGTTCAGAACGTCGTGAGACAGTTCGGTCCCTATCTGTCGTGGGCGCGAGATATTTGATGGGAGCTGTCCTTAGTACGAGAGGACCGGGATGGACGCACCTCTGGTGCACCAGTTGTCATGCCAATGGCACGGCTGGGTAGCCAAGTGCGGATGAGATAAACGCTGAAGGCATCTAAGCGTGAAACTCGCCCAAAGATGAGATATCTCACCAGAAATGGGTAAGACCCCATGTAGACCACATGGTTGATAGGTCGGAGGTGTAAGTGCAGTAATGCATTCAGCTGACCGATACTAATAGGTCGAGGGCTTGACCTCGAGTTCTGAGGAGCAGAACGGGAGTGCGGCGGCAACCTGCTTGCAGGTTGTGAGAGTGCATGAGCGCAAGGTGAAACAGGACGACAGGCATATGAAAAGTTCTCGGAAAGCATTGCGGAGTAGAAGATCGTTATACGGTTTTGAGGGTGCGAACGCGCACAAAACTGGAGAATCGAGTCGGTTGAAGAATCGGGGAGATCTGCAGGCGCAACCCTTTGACAATTGCATAAAGTTTCCGGTGGCTATAACGGAGAGGTCACACCTGTTCCCATTCCGAACACAGAAGTTAAGCTCTCCTGTGCTGACGATACTTGGCTGGAGACGGCCCGGGAAAATAGGTCGCTGCCGGAATTTTATATCAGGGGGCTGTCTCGAAAGAGACAGCCCTTTGTTTGCGTTCTTGATGACTACAATTCCTGACGGGAAAAGGACCAGGAAGCAAGCAGCCAGCAAAAAGGAATGGCAAGGACGGCTGCGATGACTGGCCGAATAACCTGGCGAGGCGTCGTCAAACCTTGAAGGATGCGGACAGGCAGAGAGGAAAGCAACATGGGGGACCAATCGCGCAACACCGGCAGGGCGCTGATTGCCATCATGAAAAAGAGGAGGCCGAAAGACAGAAGGGCAGAAATCCCGAGACTTTTGGAAAAAGTGCTTGCGGTGAGAGTGATGACTGCGACAAACAGCAAATACAGCCATATGAGGGATAAAGCATCCCATGTTCCCGCAATGACGGCGGAGCCGTACAACAAGGTGGTGTAAATCAGAAACAGGCCTGCTGAAACCCAATAGGAAACAGTTACGGTCAGAAACGCGGACAGGAGTTTTGCCATCAGAAAGACAGTGCGCGAGACCCCTTTCGTCATTACCAGTGCGGCAGTGCCATCTGCTTTTTCTTGAGAAACAGACCCCATCAGCACCAGGATGATGGCAACCATTATCATCTGAGACATGTTTTTCAGAAATTGCTCATAATATGTGAAGATATCGGGTGAGGGAAAACTCATCGTGATTCCCGACATTCCGGGAGAACTGGAAAGAAGAGAAAAAAGTTCCGGCGTCAGTTTGGCGGCCAATGGGCTGAGAAGGCCGAAAAAAACAAAGACGGCAAACAAGACAAGTTTTTTTGTGTCTCGCAGTGTTTCCATCCACTCTTTTTCCAGCAAGGCGGATAAGTGTCTCATGAGATGTACCACCTTTACAGAAACTGATTGTCAAAACAAAGAAATAATCAAAAGAAATGGGCTAAAATTTATTTTCCCACTACTTTGACGAAGATATCTTCCAGCGTAGGGGCAAGGAGTTCCATTGCGCATATTGGAAGGTTCAAATCGGAAACAATCCTGGGAATTCTGTATGAGCCAGGCTGGTGGTCGTTGACAGTCACCATGACATCAGCGCCATCCTCAATGCGGACACGCTCGGACCAGGGCTCCCTCTGCAGGACATCGGCAAGCATCATGGCCTGCAGATTGCTTTCCACACGGATACGCCACTCATTCAAGGCATATTTCCTTTTCAACCCATCCATATCGTCTTCCGCGACAAGGATGCCATGGTTCATAATGGCGACACGGTCACACACGCGTTCTATATCCGTCAGAATATGTGTTGAAAAAAAGACTGTAGTGGAGCCAGCCAGGCTTTTTATGATCTCCATCACTTCTTTGCGGCCGATCGGGTCCAACGCAGACGCCGGCTCATCGAGCAACACGAGTTTTGGCTTGTGAAGCAGGGCCTGCGCAATGCCCAGACGCTGTTTCATGCCGCGTGAATATCCCCCGATTGAGCGTTTTGCCTTGGTCAGGCCAACGGTTTCCAACACCTCCGACACCTGCAGTTTAAGCTGCCGATGCGGAATTCCATACAGCTTGCCTGAAAACATAAGATATTCCTGTGGTTTCATCCACGGATAGAAGTTGGGCACATCCGGAAGGCAGCCGATCGATTCACGACCGTCGGATTTTCCAAATGAAACGGGCTGACCGAATATTCTGATTTCACCAGATGTCGGACGGACAAGTCCCGCAATCATTCGCAGGGTTGTTGTTTTGCCGGCACCGTTTGGACCCAGGAATCCGAAAATTGAACCCTCGGGCACAGACAGGTTCAGATTGCATACGGCTTGGACAGATTGATAGTTTTTCCGTAGGGAAGCCATCTCCAATGCATTCATATGTTCCCCTTGTTTCTCGCATGCCTGGTTATCCTGGAGTTGCAGTGCAGTGCTTAAGCCGAATGACGTCATCAGCCGTCTTCGGAATCGGACGGAGGCAGCTTTCCTGCCAGATGGAATACCAGGACACCCAATAGCTGGAAGGCCACGATGACAATCCCCCAGATCATTTTCTTGCCGCCCCGGACGTGTGTTTCAGGTTTGAACAACTGGAAGAGCGACAAGGCCTGCAGGGTAATCTGAACCAATATCAAGGGGATAATGTAAGGAATGTAAGACTGATAGAGTTCCATATGGTCGCCCTCCCACGATGCTTATACGACTTGCCATAATTGCATGTCAATCAAATGTTATCGCTTGTGTTTTCTGCGAACAAGAAACCAATACAGAATGGAAGGCATCGGGCATGTTGTCAGACCCCAAAGGGCCCATAGCCAATAATAGCGGATGCCATGCCTTCTCCCGTCGAAAAAGAGAAAAAGCCCTTGCGCAAGCAGCAGGATGAACAGCAATGCCAATGACCAGACAGGGTATGGTTTGATGACATCGGACAATCCCCGCAGTGCGAAGCCGATGGAATCCGAGTCTTTCATTGATGGGACACCTCCTTCAATTGCAATTACAGGCATCGACGGATTACAGGCATCGACGGATTACAGGCATCGACGGATTACAGGCATCGTCGGATTACAGGCATCGACGGATTACAGGCATCGACGGATTACAGGCATCGACGGATTACAGGCATCGACGGA
>CAZFWQ010000079.1:3366-12392 GCA_964522755.1 uncultured Oscillospiraceae bacterium
CTTGATACCATCATTCGGCTTGATACCATCATTCAGCTTGATATCATCACTCATATCGCCCCAGCTCCTTTCGAAGTTTTTCCAAACCATAATGAACCTTCGATTTCACAGTGCCTTCCGGAACCGCCAGCATGTGGGCAATCACCTTGTTCGTATATCCGTGGACATATCGCATCAATATGGCAAACCTTACCTGTGCCGGGAGGTTGGCCAGCAAAGCCCGCAAGTCGATATCAGGCATGTCTGAAATCTGAACGCCATGAGAGGAGGTATTTGCGGTGATTCCGGCAGCATGCCCCGTGAAAGAGCTGACCGGTGCATTGCCTTCATACCATTGCTCAAGCGAGGACAGCCGGCGCTCCTTCTTCAGAAAGTCAACAAACAGGTTCTTCGCAATGGTGCAAAGCCAGGTATGCAAATCTGCTTTTTCCGGTGCGTACCTATCCAGCCGCGCCATGCCTTTGACAAGGGAATCCTGAACCAAATCCGGTGCATTTGCTTCCGAGGCGCCGATGCTCCTTAGAAAACGGTAGACGACAGGCCACGCTTCTTCCATCAGGAGCGCCATGGCAGGCTCATCACCGGATTTTGCGGATTCAATCCGCCTTCTGCGGCCGTCATCCATGCAGCATTCCTTTCTTGTCCGTTTCATTGGTTATACGATTGAGAGGGCCAAACCGTTCAATATGAGGGTAAGAATAACCGTTCAATATGAGGGCATCATGAAAGCGTGGAAAATAAGATGATGAATTCCCGGTGAATCTTGCCAGGAAAAGGCGATTGTTCCACTTCCCATTGTGACACATCCGGACGTCCAGCGTTGCACCTGTGTGGCCAAAGAGCTGAAAATTGCCTATCTCAGGCCTTTATATGGTATAATCTGCACAGGATGGCATGAAAGGAAGGATAAAATGAAACGAAGGATTCTCATCGTGGAAGATGAAAAAAACATCGTGGACATACTTCGATTCAATTTGCAGAAAGAAGGATTCGACACCCTGGAAGCGTATGACGGCCTTGCCGGGGTTGAAATGGCGGAACGTGAAAAGCCGGATCTCATCCTTTTGGACCTGATGCTGCCCGAAATTGATGGGTTCACGGTTTGCCGCAGAATCCGCCAGAATTCCCAGGTGCCCATCCTGATGCTGACAGCCCGTGAGGAAGAAGTCGACAAGGTGCTGGGGCTGGAACTAGGCGCGGACGATTACATCACCAAACCTTTCAGTCCCCGGGAACTGATGGCCCGGGTGAAGGCAAACCTGCGGAGACTTTCGGATGAAACCGTGAAAAAGCCAGGAATGCCACCTCTGAAATCAGGAGATTTGGAAGTCGATTCTGTTCAATACGAAGTACGCCGGGCTGGTCAGGTCCTCGAGCTTACCTTGCGGGAATTCGAACTGGTTCGTTTTCTCGTGATGCAGAAGGGACAGATTTTCACGCGTGAAAACCTGCTTGAAAAAGTATGGGGATATGAATACTACGGGGATGTCCGTACTGTGGATGTCACTGTTCGCCGGCTTCGGGAGAAGTTGGAGCGTGAACCCAGCCATCCCGAGTACATACTCACCAAACGCGGTGTCGGCTATTACTTCAACCCGAATCTGTAAGCAGGGATACCCGGGGGTCTCGCGATGTTTTTCCGCACTATCCAATGGCGGCTCATTTTTATCCTGTCCCTGATTACTTTTGTCCTGATGACCGTGGTCTGGGTTTTCTTGAACTTTCAGGTGGAACGGAGTTTTTACGACTCATTCAAAGATGACATCGCCCGGAACTACGACAGCCTCGGCATCAAGGAAACAGCTACGGTGGATTCCCTCAGGAAACGCCTCACGACGGATGCCGTCATCACAGGGCTGATTCTCGGCGAGTATAAAAGCTTCACAATCCTTGACAAGGCGACCGGGGACATTCTTTATTCATCGGACCCGGTGTATCAGGATGCCGCGCGACAGACCTTGTTCAGGACAGCCATATACAAATCAGTCAACCTGATTGCAGTGCTTGATGGAGAGGCGGAAGGGCTGCGGCCTGTCCACACGCGGACAAACATACAAGGTTTGGGAGATTTTTATGATTATGTCCGTGTGCAGCCGCTGCAGGAACGGGATGTGGTTCTTTTCTTCAAATATAGCCGCACCAAGGCGCTTGGCGTTCTGGACAAGTTCAATGGCATGATTCTGACCAGCATCCTCCTGGCGCTGGTAGCTGCACTGGGCCTCGGCCTCGCTTTTTCACGAACCATCACGCGGCCTATCACCGACATCATGCACAAGGCGGAAAGCATCACCGCAGGCGAATTCGGCCAACTTCTGGAAGTAAAGTCCATGGATGAAATCGGAAAGCTGACCGCCACATTCAATTTCATGTCCACGCGGCTCAAGAATATGATCATGGAAATCGCTGCAGAGAAAAACAAGGTGGAGACCGTCATCAACCACATGTCCGACGGCGTGCTCGCCTTTGACCGCAACGGTATGGCTATTCACATCAACCATGCGGCGGTCGCCATGCTCGGGACCCTGGCCGGACGTCGGGGCGGCCGGCTGTCCGACAAGAACATCAGGTTTGGCAAGCTGATGCAGGCGCTGGGTGTCGATGTCACGCTGGAGTCTGTCCTGCAGCAGGAGCCTTCACCCCTGAAGCCGGTGATTGTACCCGTGATGGAGCGGTTTCTCCGTCTTCAGTTCGCAGTTTTCAGCGATGAGTCAGGACAGCCGGGTGGGGTCATCATCGTATTTCAGGACATCACGGAGGAACACCGGCTTGAAAACATGCGGCGTGAATTCGTCGCCAATGTTTCCCACGAACTGCGCACTCCCTTGACGTCCGTGAAAAGCTACACGGAAACCCTATTGGATGGCGCAATGGAAGACTCCGAAATCACGGAACGGTTTCTAAAGGTCATCAATGAGGAAACGGACCGCATGGTACGCCTTGTGAAGGACCTCCTCCTGCTTTCACAACACGACAGCGGCCTGAAACTGACAATGGACCCCATAGATCCGGAAGAACTGGTAAATGCCTGCATTGAACGCCTGCGCCACCAGGCTGCCGACAAGCGGCAGAACCTGTTTTGCGAACGGATGGAGGGTTTGCCCAATCCTCTGATCATTCTGGGGGATCGGGACCGCCTTGAGCAGCTGCTGCTGAACATAGTAGGAAATGCAGTGAAATACACACCCGCCGGCGGACAGATACGGATTGTTCTGGCCCGGCAGGAGGGAAAACTTGCCATACGGGTACATGACACGGGCATCGGGATTCCGGAGAAGGACCTTAGCCGCATTTTCGAGCGGTTTTACAGGGTCGACAAGGCCCGGTCAAGACAGATGGGCGGGACTGGCCTCGGATTGGCCATTGCAAAGGAGATCGCCCTGCTGCATGGCGGGAGCATCCACGCGCAGTCACGCATAAATGAAGGAGCCGTGATTACAGTCCTTTTGCCGATATCGGATTTTGTTAAAGGTCAACAAGAAGTAAATGGGCTGTAACTGTTTTGTAATGACTTTTGATGTATACTTATGGCATATGTATACCAAACATGTTCAAACGGCGTTTTTAATGCCTTGTGTGAGATGATTTGAACCAGTTGGGAGAATCATGATGACGAAGCGATTTGTATTCCTGTTGGTCCTGTTGCTTGTCCTGATGGCCAGTACGGTAACAGTTCTCGCGGCGGATAGCGATCCTGCCAAAAAGGTCGAAACGGAAATCAAAGCCCCGGCGGACATTACCTCGCCTGGCGGCGTCGCGTATTTTACCGAAAACAACAGCGATCTCTTCTTCAATCAGGACATTAAGTCCGAGGCGAGTTACCTTCTTACCGTCGCCGCCGTCAGGGATCTGAAAGCGAATGACCCGCTCCGTTTTGTCCTGACCGGGAGTGTGCAGCAGCTCGAATCCGAAGGGGATGAAATCCTTCCGGAGATTGACGATACGCTCATCGTGCTGCTATATATCAAGCGCGACGGAAAATTCGCACCTCTTGACACAGTTGACGCAAAAGTGAACAAAGATACAAACCTTGTTGAAACGCCAAAACTGCTTTACGCAAAAATCAAACTGGACAACCTCGGCACGGACAAGGTCAATGAACTCCGCATCATTGCCTTTCACAGATCGCAGATGAACAAGCTCGACTTGAAGAAGAACCTTCAAATCACCGATATCAAGGTTGTTGCCCGCACCTATACCGTCATGGACCGCATGAGAATCGGCATTGCCGAAGTGATGAGGAATACATTCATCCAATTCTTGAAATAGGCGGCATCCGTATGATGGAGGCCGGGTTGAAGGAAAAACTGAAAACATACGTTCTTGCAGCCTTGATATTGACGAGTCTGTTACAAGTGGGGATACACTGGAACCTACAGGTTCAGGGGCATCCCTTTCGTTTTGTGTCCGTACTGTTTCAAGCGGCCACTGATGATGCCGTGGTAAATGAAAAAGTATTGTCGGCCAAAAAAATCGGATATGTGATGCCGAACCGCATCGTAGTTTCCGATGAACAGTCTGCCCGTTGGGTGCTGGGCACTTCCGGCGATACCTGGAGAACTGCCTGGAACGATTTCAAGGTCCATTATCTCCCCCTGCTGGTTTCCGAAAAACCGGACAAGCAAATGCAGCGTTCCACCTGGGATCAACTGCTTGCATCCCGACGTACAGTTCTTTTCGAGTTTGAACACCCGATTCCTGCAGAACTCCTCCCATGGCTCACCGGATCTTCCTCAGGAAAAAAAGGATTGACATTTACGTCGCCACTGACGGATATTGAAAAAATAGCGGTGGTTCCTTCGGAGAACGTAAATATCAACATCAACACCCTGTATGTCCTGTCAACGCAAGGGGTATACCGTTTCATGGCTGCCATTCCGGCCGAGGCCCTGCCGAAAAACTGGTACGTGATGGATCAGAAAGCGCTTTCCATTCCGGAAAACCACCTGTATTCACTTATGGGGGAAACCTTGTTTGTGCCGACGGCACGGCAGGATCTGCTGGTATCGACCGATGAATCCGATACCGTTCAATTGCCGTCATATGAAGCCGATTTGCCCGAAGCCATCGCCTCGGCATTTGAACTGGACAATCTCCAGGCACTCCAGGAGAGCCTGCTGCTGAACAGGAAAGACAGCCTGCTGACAAGGCTGGATGAATCGACCGGTGAGATCACATTCTCAGATACCGAAAACACATTCAGGCTTGATACGAGCGGGAATTTTTCTTACAGATACCTTCCGGGAGCCGGAACGGAAGGCACCGATATGGAAAGTGCCTTTCGCCAGGCGATGGCTTTTCTTGAAGACCGGCGATGGCTCCTTGGCGATGCCAGCCTGATTCTCGACGGAGCAAAGGCCTACGAGACGGAAACCGCGACTCCAGCCGGAAAGACGATGGCATTTACCTTCACGTTTGTCTATCGGGTTGACGGGTGCACCTTTCTTGCAAAAAGCGCCAAGACCGGAAAAACGGGCGCGCCAGTCACAATCACTGCCATCTCGGATCGAGTCATCGAATGCGAATGGTGCATAAGAAAGATAACGCCCATCACCAATTCCGCGTGGAATGTTTTCTTTGTGGATTTTTACACGGAGGCCATCAAGACGTTCTCAGTCCTGCAGGAAAAGGGACAGGAACTATCCATCATCAGAAACGGATATCTGATTCCTGATGGGGAAGCCAGCGCGCAACTTGACCCGCAATGGATTTTGCAGGCGAACGATGTGATTTTCACACTGCCGATGAGAAAGGCGGTGCCTTGACTTGGATTGGAAACATGTGAAGACACTTTTCATCCTTCTGCTCATCCTTTTGAACCTTTTTCTTGCCGTGTCACTTTTTTACGGCACTGAGGACGGCAACGGCCGGCAGGAATACGAAGCGCATGCCGCCGGAGTCCTGCAGGCTCGCGGCATCACGACGGCAGGCGCATGGCCGAAGGGTTCACCGGCGTCAGGCATGATACGGTTTGACAGCGGGTCTCCGCCAGATGAAAAACTGATCGAACGGCTTATGCCCGGGGCTTTGGTAGAGACGGACGACAAGGGGCTGCGTCGTTACCGCATGGGCAACAGGACCCTGACGGAAGCCTCCGGCGCGGACGCCGGAAACACGGACATGACGTATGAGGATATTTCGGCCGGTTACCAGCTGGATGTATCAACTGACGAAAAAAGAGACCTCGGGATCCGAAGCTTGCTCGATGGCATTGGACTGGGTTCATACCAGCTGACTTTTGACGATGTGAGGGAAACGGAAGAAGGAACCCTGCTCTCTTACGTACAGTCATATAAGAAAGGGAAGCTGTTCGACAACCAGGTCGGGCTTCTGCTGCGAGGTTCGGGCATAGTGCGGATTGTGCTGTCTCTTCACCCGGTCCGGCAGATGATCGCGCCGGCCGGCGACGACGCCGGAGAGGCACTGACAGCAGTGCAGGCAGTGATGCTCTCTTCCCTGAAAGGCCCCCTTTCCGTGAGGGTTGCTGAATATGGCTGGGGGCAGGCAGACAAGGGCGAACTCTACTTCAGCCCCATGTGGCGGCTGAGGCTGGACGACGGGCAGGACATCCGGCTGGACGCATATACCGGCGTCCGTCTCCCGGACTGATGTTTTCATGGTATAATCTATGTTGGTTGGTTTGCTGGCTTGTGCAAAAAAGCGTCAGGCTGGCATTGGTTGGTATGCCGGCTTGCATATGCAAGCGTCAGGCCGGTTTTGCAGAAAACGCAGTGCAAGTGCGGGAAGGCAGGTGAAGTCGTGGACAAACTCATCATACGCGGTCAAAGGCCGCTGATGGGCGAAGTGACCATCAGCGGGGCAAAGAACGCCGCGCTGGGCGTGCTGCCCGCCGCCCTCCTCATCAGCGACGTCTGCACCATAGAAAACGTACCGGACATTCTGGACATTTCACGGATGAAAAGGATCATGACCTCTCTGGGGGCTGGTTTTGAAACAGTTGGGCATGACACTTTACGGGTGGATACCAGCAGGATTTCCACGTTCCATGCAACCGGTGACGAGATGCACCGGCTGAGGGCATCCTACTACCTCATGGGAGCCTTGCTGGGAAGATTCCATGAAGCGGTGATCACTTTTCCGGGCGGCTGCGATTTCGGGAACAGGCCCATCGATCAGCACTTCAAAGGCTTTGAGGCACTGGGGGCGACCGTGACCATCGACCATGGCCGCATCCATCTGAAGGCGGAACATCTTGTCGGCGCGCCTGTCTATCTGGATGTCGTCAGCGTCGGCGCCACCATCAACATCATGCTGGCGGCTGTGCGGGCAGAGGGGCTCACAACCATTGAAAATGCGGCAAAAGAGCCGCATATCGTTGATATCGCGAATTTTCTCAACGCACTTGGCGCAGATATCAAGGGCGCCGGCACGGACATCATCAAAGTGCGCGGAGTACGCACCATGAGCGGCGGCGTGGTGCACAGCATCATTCCGGACCAGATTGAGGCGGGAACCTTCATGGTGGCCGCGGCTGCGACCAGAGGCAATGTCCTGGTGAAGAACGTCATTCCCAAGCATATGGAATCCCTGACAGCCAAGCTCCTTGAGATGAATGTGCACGTCGAGGAGCTTGATGACAGCATCCGCATTCGTCCCGGCACCGGCCCGCTTATAAAGGCCAACGTAAAGACGCTGCCGTATCCCGGGTTCCCCACGGATTTGCAGCCTCCCGTCGCCGTGCTGCTGATGCTGGCGCCTGGCGTCTCAACGATTACCGAGGGGATTTACGATAACCGCTTCAAATACATGGAAGAACTGCGGCACATGGGGGCGGAAATCCAAATCAACGGACGCACTGCCATGATAGAAGGCGGAAAACCGCTTTCGGGCTGCTCCATCAAGGCTCTTGACCTTCGGGCCGGCGCGGCGTGCGTGCTCGCGGGACTTGTGGCTGAGGGCGAAACGGAGATCCTGAATGTCCAGTATATCGACCGCGGGTATGAAAACCTGGTGGAAAAACTCACCGCGCTTGGGGCGGACATCCGCCGGGAAACAAGGAATGTTCCCGAAGACAGCCAATGATCAAATTAGTGAGCCTTTTCAGCGGTTCCAGCGGGAACTGCCTCTTTATATCCGATGATGAGACACGAATACTCATTGATGCGGGTCTTTCCGGGAAACGCATCGAGGCGGCGCTGTCTGCATTGGGAGAGAAACCGTCGGATCTGCGGGCCATCCTTGTCACACACGAGCACAGCGACCACATCATGGGGGTCGGTGTGCTGGCACGCCGGTACAAGCTGCCCATTTACGCAAGCAACGGAACCTGGAACAAGATGGGTACTTTTCCCGGAAAACTGGCTCCGAGCCAGCAATGCCGGTTTACGCCCGGGGAGCGTTTCCGGATCGGTGGAATGGAAGTCGAACCATTTTCCATTCCGCACGATGCGGAAGAGCCGGTAGGCTATTCATTTCGCGTGCAAGACCGGAAAATTACCGTGGCGACGGATCTTGGGCATATGAACCGCGCACTGCTCCGGAATCTTGAAGGCAGCGACATTATTCTTTTGGAATCCAACCATGACATCGGCATGCTGAAGATGGGCAGGTATCCCTGGCCGTTGAAGCAGCGCATCCTTGGTGACCTCGGACATCTTTGCAATGACATGGCGGGAAAGGTTGTGGCGCACCTGGTTTCCAACGGCGCCCGATGCATCCTGCTCGGACATTTGAGCCATGAAAACAATTTTCCTGAATTGGCCTGGCAGACAGCAGCAAATGCACTGGCAGAGAAAAACCTGATTCCCGGTGATGGATTTCACCTGGAGGTGGCAAGGCGCGACCGGACCAGCAGCATTGTCTGGGCAGAGGGTGACCGCATCTGGTGTGAACCTGCGCCGTCTGCAGGAATGCTGCCGGAACAGATTGGCTTGCTGGAACAGATTGGCTTGCCGGAACTGAACCCGCGGCTTGATTTGTCCGGATTGCCGGGAAGCAGGGGACTGCCTGCGCCGGGATTGACGGGATTGGATGCGGCTGATGCCTGGTTGACGATTCGGGTGGCGGAG
>CAZFWQ010000080.1:0-12379 GCA_964522755.1 uncultured Oscillospiraceae bacterium
ATGAGTCGTTAATCGGCGACAGCAGCCAAAAGGACATGTTCCGTGTCAACCAGGCGCAGAAAACCGGCGTCTATGAAGGCTCTGACATTGTTTCCACCCTCGCCGGTTGGTCGCTTGTCGACCTCGCCAATCGTTTCAATCCCGTATTGGTTTCTCAAGGCGACTTTGAGTCCTGGCTCAATGTCATGCCGATTTTCATGGTTGACAATGCGACCAGCAGCCACGAGCAATTCAACCAGAGGGCAAATGACGCGATGATTGCACATAATCGAAAACCAGCCCATGCCGACTGACCTTCTCCGGCCAGCACGCTGCGCGCGTTCCCGGGTCAGTGGTTCCCTGGTGTATTCAGGCGGGTCTCGTTTTGTCAAACAGAATTATACATGAAGATCCATTGAAAGGCTCTCGTTTTGCGTGGCAAAATAATGCATGAAACCCATTGAATGGGTCTCGTTTTGCATGGCAAAATAATCCATGAAAACACTTGATTTTCATAACTGACATTGATATGCTTCATCTGTAATACTATGTAAATTCAGGGTATTGATAGGATACAATAAACTTCGGAAAAATACAGGATGATGGAATAATAGGATGCAATGGATTCCGGAAACAACAGGATGATGGAATGACAGGATGCAATGGATTCCGGAAACAACAGGATGATGGAATGACAGGATGCAATGGATTCCGGAAACAACAGGATGATGGAATGATGGGATGGTGGTGTGCATGCCGGCAAGTGTGAGATCCATCAAGGGAATCAGTACCGGAACGGCGAGAAAAATGGCGGAGGCGGGCATTGCAGATGCCGTCCAGTTGTCGGGCGCCACGGAAACAGTCCTGCAGCGCAGGCAATTGGCCGGGAAAATCGGCCAGCCCGAAGAAACCGTCTATATCTGGGCCAAGCAGGCCGAATTGCTTCGGGTACCCGGAATCAGCGCGCATCAGGCCGCGTTGCTCGTGCAATGCGGATTGCGCGACTCGGCCGATCTGGCGGCTGCCGACCCGGACAGGCTGCTTCGCATGCTTGATACCGTTCATGCGAACACCATCGGGGCAGCGCGTCCTCCCAGCCGTGAAACGCTGATGGAATGGCAGGAAAGTGCGTCAAAACTGTCTGGCACCTTCGAGATCGACGGTTCGGATCCTGTCAATGACATGATTTTTTCCCGGAAGGTCAATGAAATCATCCGCCCCCCCATTTCGCCGCCCCCTCCCGTGTCGCCGCCCCCTCCCGTCGGAGGCACCACGACAGTGCCGCTTGCGGAGAACGACTTTTTCAGTGATCTTTCCGGAATGATCCGGGATATCGGAACCGGCATTGCGGGAGCGCAGCACGCGCTTGACCTCAGTGCCATGGACATTCAGAACCGGATCCTCGCGGACGAGGAACTGGCGCCCCTTGGAATCAACGCCACCTGGTACACGATTCCCTCCGTCGATTTCACTTTGAAAATGGAATACCAGATGGTCGAGGAACGCAGCGAAAGCGGGACGCGCACGGGTGCAAAGAGATTCTTCCTCAGCCCGTCCAACGCCAGTTACAACAACACATTCAAATCCACGTCCGGCGGAGAAAGCACACTGACTTTGAAATTCGTTCCGGTTCCACCTCCGGAACGCTTTACGGATCGGATTTCAATGCCGGACCTGCTCGGGTTGACCAGGGAAGAGGCCGAAACGGCGCTGCTGGAAGAACGGATTCAGACGCTGCCTCCTGATATCGCAATCGGCAAGACATCGAACGGAAAACCGACAGAGGTGACTGGTCAGACCATCCCGCCAGGGAAAATTCTGCAGATCAACGAAAAAGTCGGGTTGAAAATCCTTGTGTCCGAATGAACCGCGTCCGGGAGGAAGGAGGCAACCATGCCACAGGACGATGAAAAGACCCTGAACATAATCAGGACCAGTTTGAACAAACAGATAGTGGAGATGGCAGGCCTGAAGGAACAGCTGCAGGTAAAGACGACGCTCCTGGAAACGGCCGTGCGTGAGAAGAGCGGATTGGAAGCGGAACTCGAAGGGTTGCGGACCGGCCTCCGACAGAAGGAAGGGCTGATTCTTTCGAAGGATCAGGAACTTGCCCTGCTGCAGGAACGGCTTCAACTGAAGGATGCTGCCCAGGCGCGTATCCTGATCGAAAAGGACGCGGAACTCGCGAAGTGGAAAGGCCTGGCGGATGAAGTGACACGCACGTCCAAACTGGACGATGTCATTGTTCGCGAATGGACCAACACGAAATTGCAATATGAAGAATTGAACCGTCATTACATGTCCAACCTGGATACGCTTGAAGAAGCCTCCTCCCGAGCCACTTTCGGAGAAGACAGGATGCGGCGTCTCGATGCCGAGATCGCCAACCTTACGAGGGTGGTTGCGGAAAGCCAGATGGAACGTGCCGCAGCCCGCAGCGAACTGGAGATTCTGCGCGGAAAGGTACAGACATCCTACACGGCGGATGAATTGTCGGGCAGTCTGAATGAAGCGCTGACGGCCTTCAACAGCCAGCCTGCGGATGAAGGCAGGGCGGTTCGCTACATCATCAATGGCATGGATGTGGATCTGAAAGCGCAGGTCTATAAGGACGACCAGAGCCGGATGCGGTTCGCCGTGGCGGATCTGGGCGTGAAGTCTGAAAATGGTCTGAGTTCCATCAAGCTGTCCATTCGGGCCGTCCCCACAAGATAACAGGTCCGTGGAAACGAGTACCGTCGTTCAACAAGGAGGTATGCACATGGCCAATGTAGGACAGGAACTGCTGAACGTGCCCTTTCCCGAAATGGTCCTGAAGCTGGCGTCCGCCATCGCCGAGGGGCAGTACAAACTCGATCAGGTCAGCTGCCAGATTGCCAAGTTCATGGGCAGCGACAAGACGGCCCCCGTTTTTCTGCCGGACCTCCTGAGCGATGATCCGGAGGCGACCATCAAGACGTCGCTGATTGGGGCCGGATTCCAACCTGTATTTTACCAGTTCACCGACACCATCATCGAAGTGAAGATGGCCATCACGATGAACCAGTCCTCAGAGGCCAGCGTCTCAGCCAGCGCCAGCGGCGGGTTCATGTGTTTTGCCGCTTCCGTCAACGCATCCTACTCATCAAAGTATTCTTACAGCGTGGAAGGTTCGAGCCTTCTTCGCACCAAAATCACGCCGCTTCCGCCAAACACGTTCATGCAGAAGCTTCTGGACCTGAAGGCACAGAAAATCCAGCAGGAATTCCAGTTGCAGATGAAAGAGGCGGAGCTCAAAATCAAGGCCAAACAAGCCGAAATCGATGCGAAAATCAAGGAAAAGGAAGACGCGCCCACCCCACCCACCCCATAGCGACATCTTGCTGCGAAGCAGGAAAGCCCATCCGTGGTCTGGCGCGGATGCGGATTCCATGCATCCATGAACGATTTTAGCAGGATACACGGATATTGGCCCGTCAGGGCGTGAAGGAGGAAAGAGGATGAGCGTCGGACAGGAACTGCTGAATGTGCCATTCCCGGAAATGGTCTACAAGCTGGCTACCGCCATCGCGCAGAGCCAGGCCAATCTTGACAGGGAATCCATTGAAATCCTGAAAATCATGGGAAACAAAGAGATCGCACCGGTCTTTCTCCCGTCGGTCCAAGTTGGAAGCAATGGAAAGCTTGAGGAAGTGGAACTCGAAACTTCGATGATAGGGGCCGGTTTCCAACCGACTTTCTACCAGTTTGCCGAAACCATCATCGAAGTGAAGATGGCCATTACCATGAGCCGTGAAACCGAATACACCAACAAGGAAAAGGGTGAAAAGACTGTTTCCTCCACCTCAAGCCGGTGGTGGGGATTGTCCCGGAAAACCGTTGTTACCACCACGCCGGTCGACGCCACATACTCCAGCAAGTACAACTACACGCAGGAAGGTTCCAGCCTGCTGAGAACCAGGCTGGTGCCCGTGCCTCCGAACGCCATCATCCAGAGGCAGCTGGATTTGCGGTCCCAGGCCATGCAGATGGAATTCGAGCTGCAGCTGAAGCAGTTGGAACTGGCGCTGGAAGTAAAGAAGGCAGCCCTGAAGGTGGAAATCGACAAACTGGAACCCACGACCTGATTGGGAGTGGAAAACGGAAACCCCGCCGGAGGAACGAATCATCCTTTACGACGGGGTTTCCGATTGATAAGGGGATGGACAAGCAGATACCGCGTGAGGAAGATGGGAAACCCGGGGAAGTCGTGAACCCTAGGGAAGATGGGAAACCCAAGGAAGATGGGAATCTCAATAAACCGGAAGGCTCCCTTCTGCTGCACTTTGATATTTTCTCGGATGCGTTTGATGACGGCGATGATGGCTCGGTAACGGCTTTGTTCACGGGCACTGACAATGTCAAGGGCACATACAGGATCACGGAACCTGGTGCGCTTCATGGTACGGTTCAGGGTGCAGTCCCAAGTGCGACTCAGGATACGGTTCAGGGTGCTGAAAAAATCCATGAAGCGACCGGGAGCCTGCGCGCGGACGAGGCCGCTGAACCGGCAAGGGCGGATGTAACCAATCCATTCGAAATGGAAGATTTATTTCACTTGCCTCTGGAACAGGGAGAAAAGGAAAACGAAATCCATCGAATCAAACGGGAATGGCGTGTGCCCTTTGCCTTGAAAAACCCTGACGAATCAATATCCCGGGCCGAAACCACCGTTCTCGGGAAAAAGAGCAATGAGTCTTCAGGGAATCCAACTCAGAAAGGAAAAGGTCGATTCGATTTCACGGGGAACCACTCACGCTCCAGTCAGGTCCGGTTCAGTTCTGACAGGAAGCGCACTTTTTCCAATCCTGTGCGATTCATTTCCACCGCGAGTCGTTCTCCGGACAAGCAAAGTCAACCTGGTTCGGGTGTAAATACCGGTTTCACCATAAATTCCGGTTCCACTGCAAATTCCGGTTCCACTGCAAATACCGGTTTCAACGCATATGCCGGTTCCACTGCAAATGCCGGTTCCACTATTAATTCCGGTTCCAAATCGGGTGGAAGGCTTCGCTTTGCGGAAAGCCCCGGAAGTCAGGCAGGCTTTGACATGTCCATGCCGATGAAGACATCCGGCCTATCCGTTGGACGAATACGAGGCACTTCCGTCCCCGGGATTTCAGTTTCAGAACGAATGCCGAAGAATGGTCTTCGCAAGGCTACGGGAGACGCGGCCGGTCAGTTAGCGAAAATGACCTCTGCGTCTTCCTTTCTGCATCATGAGGAGATTCCCTCAAAACGTCATTCTGATGTTTCGACATTTTCCTATTTATTGGATATGAAAATGAATGACATGAAAATCAATGACATGAAAATAAACGGTTTGGATCTTTCGCATCATCCAACATCGGAAGTATTTACAAAATCATCTGCCATGCGGAATGAAGACCGCAATCGGCATTCGACAAAATGGAGGGGACTCCATGGATGATGACATGTTCAGCGGTATCGCACTGATGTTGAAGTCCATCCATAATGCCGCATTTGAACGCATCCGCGACAGGAAACTGGATGAAGCAGATGCCATGTATCGTCAGGCCGGTTCCCTCGCCCAAACGGTCGGCTACCAGGAAGGCATCGCGATGAGCCTTTTCTGCCGCAGCAATCTGGAACTGCTCCGGGAAGGGTTTCCAACGGCACTCGTGCTGGCGGCGGATGCGGCAAGGCTCTTTGGCCAGGGAGAAGACCGGAACAGGGCATTGCGCCTGACGGATCAGATATCCCGCCATCTGCTGAAAACAGGAATCGAGCGGGAAGCAGCCGGCGACATCACAGGTGCCCTGGCCCATTTCGAAGCCGTGCTGCCGCATCTGCAGGGCAAGAGAAAAGCGGCAGTCGCTTATGAAATCAGCTATCTGGAGAGGAAGGAAGCACATGGATCGGACGATGGTTGCCGACGCACTGAAGCAGTTCAATAAAAGCGCCATCATGGAATTGTCGCGGGGCCATTTCGAAAAGGCGCTGGAACTGTTCCGCCAGAGCGCTCGGATCGAGGAGAGCCTCGGCCTGCGCGGAGAACAGGCCCGGACACTTTACAACATCGCCAATGCCTTTTTCATCATGCATGATGCCGAACAGGCCCTGCAGAACTGCAGGGAAGCGGCTGTGCTTTTTGAACAAGAGCGCATGCAAAGCGATTTGATAAGGGCGAAGCTGCTGGAAGGAACCATCCTTGTCTCGATGAAACAGGCGGATCAAGCACGAAAAGTCCTGGATGATGCGCTGCGAAATGCGGACAGCGAAGAAATCCGGGCAGAGGCCTACGTACAGCTCCATCATGTCAGCCGGCTTGAAGGAGATTCCGGCAAATCGCAGGAACTGATCTCGAGAGCCATCAGGTGCCTGGAATCCTGCCAGCGGCCGGACCGTCTGAAAGCGGCATTATCAATGCGCGCGGCCCTGTTCATCGCAAGGAACCGGAAGGACCTCGCGGCAATGGACTTGAACCGGATCGCCTCTCTTGAAAAGGAGCCGGAGTGAATCCTGGTCTGTGTGATGCCATTCGCCGCCTTATAATATGAGTATGTCCGGCAAATCGCATGTCATTCGCTGCCTTCCCACATGAAGAGCATCCACTCCAAGCGCAGTAAGCTTGCTGCAAATGCCACCCACTGTCAATTACATTCAACCCTGAAACCCTGAATGACATATCGGTTTGAAGGAGTAAATTCTCAAAACAAGTGCCGCATTGGAACACGGTGCAGCAGTTGGCGTGAGATTTTGCATCGGGTTGCAGGGCCCTCCGAATCTCAGAAAGCCGGATATACCTGTCCGACAATTTCGTTCCTGTGGTTATGCATTTCAATGGTCGAATACTGATTGCATGCTGCAAGCATCGCCATGTGCTTCCCGCTGCAATTGTTGTAAACCGGGCTGCGGCAAGCAGATGATGCCATGTCCTGTTTTTTAGGAAAACCCGCTTGAGAAACTCAACCGATTGAATTCAGATGCAAGTGAATCATCAATGAGTATTGCCGTCCAGCCGGCTCTTTTGACATGGTGATATCCGGACTAACCTTTCTTGAACTGTTTCTCCAAATCTATTTCAGCCAACCCCAATTCATCCTGGCTGCATACTCCTCGGATATGGGCCTGAGTCGATGAAAGACGGCGGATGCCTCCTCATCGGAATGAAACGACAGAACCGGCACGACGATGACATCCGGCGCCATGAGATCCATGATGTCCTCATACCATTGTCCCGGCTCGCTGCTGCCATCCCAGTAAAGATATATGAACCCCTTTCCTTTCAGGGAATGTTTCAGTGCACCAAGGTCCTTGTGGCTGTATGAATCTGCGAGGTCAAGATTTCTTGGAGAAATTTCATGCGCCATATATTCGGAATGGCATGGATTGGGCCCGCAATTATGCAATCCGCCCCTTCCGAATTCCTTGAATATCATGGCGTGGTAGGGGGCGCTGAATTCCCGGTATGTCTCCGGTCCGAAAGCGGCTGAGATGTCGTCGCTTACATGACCTTTAGACCCCTCCGGGAACCAGGTGTCCGGGAAATCGGTGGTCGTGATGTTGGCTTCTCCTCCGGCCGCCTTGATGCCGGCGTATATGGTGTCAACATACAGGGCCTGGATGATGTTGAGCAGCCGATGAAGCGCATCCGGCATCGTTTTCGTGGCAATCAGCAGCTCCGTCATGCCCATCAGGTCCGCGGCGACGTTGACGCCGCCGGCGGCATCAAGCAGGGACACGGGTATGAGCCCTTCTCCCGCTTCAGCGAACATCTTTATCCGCTTGAACCCTTCGGGAAGCCAGCCTTTCGAAAAAACATCCGGTACTTTCAGGGCATCAACCTGATTTTCCAGATTCGTAATGATGTAGTCCCTGACACCCGGTGTCTGGTTGACGCTGTCTCCCCAGTAGTATTCCGTGCCGAAAGCGCTGGCAAGGCAGGAACATCCCACGTCCGGACGCATGGCCGGGATGCAGTCCGTATGGTCGGCAAGGTTCGTCCATGTGGCCCGTGCCGACGCCAATGCGGCTGACAATTGTTTTTCTCCGTCCTGGAATTGTTCACGGGTTGTAAATGAGGAAGGAATTGTTATCCTTATGTCCAGCGGTATGCGGGCGATCCGTTTTCCCGACCATAAATCCCGAACCATTTGCTTGCGTCTCTGCAGTTCATCGAGCATCCATCCCTTGACTTCAAACGCCATATGACACCTCCGGTAAGTGATTCCGCGCAGCGATATCTTGGAATATAGTGGTATGCAAATGGAAGTCGGCTGAATATATTACACCAAGTATATCATTGCATATCGTTTTCGCAGATGGAAGTTTTCCATCATGGCTTTCACAGTTCTTGTTATTCAGTGTAGAATGATGCTGTGGGTCTTTGTGTCGCATCTTGCTTTCCGGACATCAGGAACAACGTTCCATGACATGTGATTGTCGGGATCCTGAAAAGAACGGAGGAAAACATGAATCAAATAATCAGATGCATTGGGATGGACTGGAAAAACAAAGGTATTGAAGAGGTTTACACATTCCCTGACAGTTGGATTATACGTGAATATATGATAAGAAACATACGAAAAATTGATGATGATGCAATATATGAGGCGCTTTCCGGAGAGTTCCAATATAAAGATAAAAAAACGAATATCCACGAGATTTCCAAAGGTAAAAAGAATGTGGTGATACTGGTCGATGACCTCAGCAGATTCACTCCGGCAAACAAAATTGCGCATATGATCATTGATATGCTGCTTCTGGCTGATGTAAACAAGGAAAACATCCGTTTCATAGTTGCTTGCGGTTCCCATAAGCAACTATCGAAAGAGGAGATGGCTCTGAAGCTTGGCGATGAAATCGCAAGAGATTATCATGTTGAAAATCATGATTGCATGAGTGACAATGTAGAGGATTTTGGACTCAATTCTTACGGTACGCCAATTAAAATAAACAAAAAAGTGGCTGAAGCCGACCTGGTGATCGGGATTGGTTCGTTGAAAAAGCATAGCTTTGCCTATGGGGGCGGAGGGGCAAAAATACTGCTGCCGGGCGTTTCGCATATCGACACGATAAGACACAATCACAGTTTTCAGGCTGTCGCCTATCATCGTTCAAAGGATAAATTCGGCAAGCTCAGAGATGGAATGAACGAAGCGGCCAAGATATTTTCCGACAGAACCGATTTCATTGTAGTCAATGTGGCCCTTAACCGCGAAAGAGATATCACGGACATTTTCATAGGCGATTGCATTGATGTTTTCGTGAATCATGCGGACCATGTTCTTGATAACTATGTTATTGAATATGACTCGAAATTATTTGGCAAAAAAAGAAAAGCAGATGTAGGGATTTTCAGGATGGATACCCTTGATCCCCTTCAAATAGGCAAAGCACTGCCCAACTGGTATTCAGCATGCCGATTCCCAATTATCACGGGTTGCTTTGGAGAACATATATACCAGGGAAATGTTTACGGTACCTATGAAGATTATTTGAATAAACATAACAGAATGGCTTTTGCCCCCGATATTTCCCTGCGAGAAGCAATTGTAAACAAGAGAGTGATTATTCATTCAACCCGTCTAGACGCGAAAAGCGCAAAAATGTGGAATCCGAATTATTATGTAACCGATCAATGGGACGAGACAATCGAAATTCTCAAGGATATCTTCGGAAGCAAGACAAGGGTTGCTTTTTTTCACGATGCATACTTTCAGATTATCAATAAAAAAGTGGTACTGGGCTTTATTAAAAACAAGGCACTTCGCAGATTTATCAATTTGCTTTTGTCAGGCATCAGTTATATTGAAAGGCAAAAAAACAGATTGTTTAAAAACTCGTCAGCAAGCGGTCATGCAGGAGCGAATTAGTGGAATTCCTCCAGCGTATCACCCGATAATGACAAAGTATTTTTTATTCCATATACATGGATGATGTTTCATGTTGTGATTTTATGGTATGATGTCAATGACATCATGAATGTGGATTATTTTTACATCCATATGTTGATTGCAAATGAATATGCGGCAAGTTAAGAATCTGCTGCTCCAATAATGAAGCATGATACTGATGCTGATGATGGATTGCGTGGAGTAAATCATGAAGGAACATGAACGTCCAATCGTATATACCGGACTCACCGTCATACTGGTCTGCATCGTCATCATCGTGATGGAGTTGGTCCAGTTCGTGTGATGTCACTATGTCATGCGAGAAAAAATCGGTCATGCCAGTACATTTTCATCCGTCACCTCTACAGAGGTCTGTTTTTGTGATTCGTGTTGCTGTATAGTTTCTTTGCCATGTTTTTCTGCAGACATGAATGCATGAAAACGAGATCCAAGTTGGATGAATATACCAAATTTTCACTTGTAAAGAACGTTTGTTCGTGATATAATCACTTCAGAGACATATGGAGGATCAATCTCGGATAATCATTAGATATACTCTGCGGATACAGAAAGCAAGTTCAAACGGCGGAAAATTTGGCAATGTGTTTTGATCGAATAAATAACAGGCATAATGGCGTGTACTGGGAGGTGCGTCAACATGACGAAATATATATTGGACCATGCAGCCGGTCGGGACTGCACCATCATGTACGAAGGAAAGAACGGAGTAACGCGACGCAGCATACATGTCTTGTCCGTCGATGAACATCGGATATGCGGCCTGGAAGACAACCAATTGAAAACTTTCAGGAGGGATCGCATACTGGCAGCGACATGGCAGCATGCATATGAACCCAGCCATGGCCAGTATGCAAACAACAGCCCAGTCAGCCATTCCTCCAATGCAACGTAGATGGCGGACATTATAACAACAGTCCAGTCTGCCACTCATCGAATGCAAGATATCCGGCGAACTGCACGATGATTCCCCGTCAAAGGAGAATTCATGGATAATCAGAAGATCGTCTTTCATTCAATCGATGAATACATCATGCAGTTTCCTGCCGGATTGCAGGAAAAGCTTCAATCTCTTAGGCACATGATAAGGGAATCGGCTCCGGACGCCGTGGAAAAGATTAGTTGGCATATGCCGACATTCGTACTCCACGGAAACCTGGTTCATTTTGCCGCTCATAAGAATCATATCGGGTTCTATCCCGGTCCAAGCGGAATAGCGGCATTCAAAGACAAACTGTCTGAATACAAAAACTCAAAAGGCGCTGTCCAGTTTCCAATGGAGATGCCTTTACCCGGTACATTGATTGATGAGATCGTCAGGTTCAGGGTGGCGGAAAGCATCAGGGATGCCAAAAAATAAGTTGTGCCGGCTACGTTCACTAGACGGTCACAGGAACGGCGCTGACTGCACATTCCATGCGGCAATGGCTCCGAACACGAATTTCCCGCCGAAGAAAACCAACAGCAGGCCAAGAACTGCGATCACCATCCTATATGGCTTTTCCTTGATGAACTTGCGGGTAGTTCCCACTACAACGGAGATCAGCCCATACCAGATAACATCCGCAGTTATATGCCCGAGAAAGTAAATTGCCACGCCGGCATACATAAAAGACTGATATGACTGCATGATGAAGCCCAGGCCGATTACAGCCCACCATAAAAGGAAATAGGGATTTGCTGCCGAAATGACAATCCCCGAAAGGAACATGCCGCCTTTCTTCACTTCGCCGCCTTCAGTCTTGATTGCAATACGGTTTTTGGCGGCGTTGCGAACCATGTCGATCCCCATCAGCACCAACAGGATGCCGCCCGCAATGCCAATGGCAATCTGTGCCGTGCCGGATTGCAGAACTACGTCAAAGCCCATCATGATCAAGACAATCAGGGCCAACTCCAGAACAGCATGTCCGGCGACAATGACAAATCCCGACCAGGGGCCGGACGACAAGGATTTTCGGATTGTATAAGTAAGCAGCGAGCCAGGCATCATGGCCCCGGAAAAACCAACCAGGAGTGCCGAAAAGAATATCAGCAGCATCTTCATGTCACCATTTCAAAACTGATCATTGAGCCTGAATAAGATAGATTGATCGATTTTAACACGTGGATTGCCGTGTAGCAACATATGTCCGGCAGACCTGATATAGCAAGGCACGTTTCAACAGGAGGATGCACCATGAGAAAATCAACATTCATGCCACCTGTCGCACCGGAAAAAGGCATTGCCACGGCAGACATTGTTCCATCTCAGGTTTCCGATTTTCTTGACGATATCGAATCAAGCCAAATCGAGCTGCATGGTTTCGTCGTCCTTCAACATGGAAATACTGTCGCAGACGGCTGGTGGCACCCTTATCGTTCCGATATCCGGCATCAGCTGTACTCGCTCAGCAAAAGCTTCACATCCACTGCGGCCGGATTTGCCGTATCGGAAGGCATTCTTTCCCTGTACGATACAGTTGTCTCCTTCTTCCCGAACAAGGTTCCGAAAGACGCCAATG
>CAZFWQ010000081.1:0-12197 GCA_964522755.1 uncultured Oscillospiraceae bacterium
AATGCGCTGTAAACAATCAGGAACATATCGAATGAATGGCGCATTCACAGGGCTTGCTGGTGATTCGCCGCGAAGCATGTAAAGTCTGTCCTGTATTTGTGTGTTGGTGTACATTTTTTGCAAAGTATCGGACACAAATACAGGTCTTCCTGGTGTTTCGAGCGAAGCATGTAAAGTCTGTCTCCGGATTCATCGGCATTCAGGTCCCGACGGCGTGAAGAACGTCATCCAGGGCATGACGAAGGAACTTGCAGGCGTCATGGCCCGCACCTGTTCGGCAGATGTGCGCCATATCGATTCCTCGCTGATCTGGAGGAACGACGGTCATCGCGTCATGCCAAAAGAGCCATGATTGCCGATCGGCACCCATTGAGATAAGATAATCATATGGGAAGGCTTCGGCAGACCGATTGCTTGAAGAGCACGGATTCCGGATGCCAGGACGGGGAGCATGATTGATGCCTAAGGTAAGCATTTGCATTCCAACATATAATGGAGCCAGATATATCGAACGGACTATCAGGACTGTATTATCCCAGACATGCGGTGATTTTGAGCTGATTGTCAATGATGACTGCTCAACGGACGAGACGCGTCTGATCATTGGCAGATTCATGAGAAATGACAATCGGATAAAATTGCATGCGAACGACAGGAGACTGGGCCTTGTAAACAACTGGAATCAGGTACTCAGCCATGCCACCGGCGACTACATCAAGCTTTTGTGCCAGGATGACCTTCTGGAAGATAGCTGCATTGAAAAACAGGTGCATATTCTGGAAACATTCAGCCAGGTATCGCTGGTCACCTGTGCAACCAAGGTCATCGATGGCAACGGCAAAGTGATGATGAAGAGAAAGTACTGGCGCGGCAGCAAAATGATCGACGGCTACAAGGCATCCAAATATTCCCTTTTAGGCGTGAATCTTTTTGGGGAGCCAAGCATCTCGATGTACAGGAGAAAAGATCTGGAAAAAATCGGCCTTTATGATGCAAGATACGGTTTTGTTCCAGATTGGGATTTTTCCATCAGGCTGATGAAGGAAGGAAACCTTTACCACATTGATGAATACCTCACGAGTTTCAGGGTGAATGTCGATACGGAGACAGGGCGGCTGCTGAACAGCAGGCTGATGCAGCTGTGCATGGAGGAATTTGAGTTCTTCAACAGAAACGGAAAAGCGCATGGTCTCCATGCTTTCGGCAAATGCGTCAACCATGTGGTTGTCTTGTTCAAGAACCTGTTCTACCTGATATTCCAGAACATTTTTTTCAACCACCCCTGCACTACTGCACAAGAAGCAGAATCTTTTGCGGATTGACCCTTGTCCACGTGCCAGCCTTCCGGCGACGCCATCAATTTCATGATAAATAGAGGTGGTTCATGAATGCACCCGGCAATGAACAAGCGGGGAAACCCTTCAAAAGCGGAGATTTTCTAAATGACAAGAAGAAAATCATCATTACGATCATCATCACGGTTCTGATCGGCTTCGGTGTTAACGTCATCATCTCTCTTTTGAGTGATTTCAATAAGGTCATCGATACGTTGAGCCGGGTGAAAGCGCAGCAGATCCTGATTCCATTTCTGCTGTATTTCGTCAACTACCTCATCGACTCGTTCCGCCTCGTGTTCATGTCGAGGATATTCAATTATCGGGTCAAACTGAAAGATGCCTTTTATAACAGCGTCATGGGTGTCTTCATTTCCCACCTGACTCCGAGCGCAAGCGGCGGACACCCTTTCCAGATCCTCCATCTCAAATCCATCGGGTACAACTCAAAAGTGGCAACCAACATCATCGTCAGCCGCTACCTGGTTTTCATGTTCTCGGGAACCTTCATGGTCCTGCTGTTCATGAAGGATATCATCGACATCATCGGGAAACAGCTGATGGGGACGAAATTCCTCATCCTCGGCCTTATTGTTTCCTTCGGTTTGACTATCCTTCTGAGCCTGGTTTTCTTCTTTCCCAGAACTACGGTGAAAATGGTTCGTTTCATGGACATCATATTGAAAAACAAGGCAAAGGCACGCGAGAGAATCCATGTCTTTGAGCAATGGGCGAGTGATTTCAACGACTCAATGCTGTTCCTGTGGAGAAAAAACTATGGCGCCGTATTGGCCGATGCCGTCCTCTGCAATGTTGTCCTTTTCATTCAGGCATATTCCCTGTACTACGTCCTGGATGTTTTCACGCCGGTCAGATAGGACCCTTCAGCTTCCTCCTCATCTTCGTCCTGTCCAACCTCGTAGCCTATTATCTTCCGACTCCGGGAGGCTCCGGCGGAATTGAAAGCGTGTATTCCCTGATCATGTCGGGTCTGCTTGCCCAACCCAATGTCGTGGTTGCCGCGCTGTTCATCTGGCGCATCTCCACGTTTTACCTGCATCTTGTCCTGGGGTTCGTCGTCCTGATTGTTTATGGAAGAAAGAAAAGCATTTCAGAAACACCATCCGGCTGAAGGCTTGTCTCCTTCAGGGCTGAACAAGCGTCCTGCCGACATCGTGCCCTTCAAGACTGAACAGGCGTCCTGCCTGCATCGTGCCTTTCCGGGCTGAACAGGCGTTTTTCCGGCTCTTGCCTTTTAGGATGGAACAAGAAGCCGAACGCTACTTTTGTCCTGTTCCTTTCCGATTCCTGTCTTTATCATTTTCTTTCCGGGCACGATACAGGTTCAGCACGGATACCGTGTCTGGATCGACCTCGCCGAACTTGAGGAAAATCAGGATTTCCTCGGTAAACCCGATCAGGTAGATGATCAGAATCATGGCTACAAACAGTGTGGTGTCCGTGAAGAAGGACAGGATGACCAGAAAATAGACAAGGACGCCGTTGAGCTTCAACAGGAAGGTATGCATCATGATCGGCTTCCGGCAGAATATGGCGGAAATGACGAACGACAGAAAAAAGAGGCTGAAAAAGGCCGTCAGCAGAACCCCGTTGGGGGTGATATACTGCGGAAACAGTTTATATATGAAATATGCAGTGGAAACATAGAAGAAAACGTCGGCCAAAGAATCAAGCTGCTTGCCAATTTCGGATTTCTGGTTGAAGCGGCGGGCAATGAAGCCGTCAAAAAAATCCGTCGACCCCAGGATGACATACCCGACAAGGAAGGCCAGACGCAGATCCTTTATTGCCAGAACAAAAAGGACAGGCAGGAAAACCAGGCGAGAGGCTGAAAGAAGGTTGGGAATGGTGAGCCACGGATATTTGGCTGTAATCTTCATGTTGATCCGCTTCTTTCCGTCATGGCATCATGCTTGTGCCATGACTATGGATACCATGAGATTATCAAATTCGAGGTCATCAGGCAAGCACATGCCATAATCTGGCACATGTGCCAGACTGCTCATTGAACAAGGCCATGAATCCCGACAAGGGCACGCAGATCCGCTTCGATCATGTTCACCGCTGCGATGGCCGAAACAATGCCGTATTCGGCGCGCAATACGTCGCGTTCCCTCGGGATGATGTCGGAACGACCTATGAGGCCCGCTTCTTGCCTTATGGCATCCTGCACACGATGACGTTTTGCCAAATCCAGTCCCTTATAAGCCAATTCAAGCTGTTCAATGGCTGTAATCCGGTCGTTGAGAAGATTGCGAAGATTCAGCTCAATACCGGACTCCGCACCCGCCAAGGCCAGAATGGCGTATTCGCGGTCCCGGAGCATTTCAATGACGCGGACGTGGGTATCCGGAATGAATTTTTTCGCGATTTCAAGTTTCATATTCAGGAATCGCAATGATTCCGACTTGTCAAAGATGCCAACATCCGATTTTTCTGCTTCAGACAGCCACTCCTGCAGTCCGGCCGCCTCTTCGAATTTTGTTTCGAGCAGTGTGGCTGAACCGGTTTCCGGGTATGTCAACTCCGCATCAAACGATGTGCCCGCCTGGTTCATGACCTCAAGTTCAGCCTGCTCGACAATGATGTCCACCCTGCCGAGATCCAGCAGGGCAAACTCAACGGCGGCCACCGAATCCGTCCAGTCTGCTTCCGACATGAGACCGGCTGCATGTCGGCTTTTCGCGATATCCGCCTCTTCACGGGTCAGGACCAGCAGTTTTTCATCCAGCAATTGCTGTTCGCGAAGCATAAGGAGCGATTGGATGGCTTTATGCAGGTCCGTCTCTCTCATGACGGGTTCCTGAGACTGCAGCAGCTTTTCGGATATTATGCGGGATTCAGCCTCCAGGGGCATTACATCACGAATGAGCGTGTTGTCGAAGCCCTGCTCGTACACGCCCGTATTGAAGATATTCGCTGCGGTTTTCACGGAATCCGCCTTGTCGCTTTCCAGCAGCTGCACATTCAATGTGTCCAGCGCGGCTTTCGCTCCATCGGCTGTCACCAGATCGTACAGATTTGCCAGTGACAATTTCACAGCACCTTCCGATGCAAGGACCGTCGTCACGCCAGCCAGCAGCAAGCCTGCCATGATAAGCGCCAGCTTGCCGCCCTTGAGTTTGCCCGTCATGTTGCCTCTCGTTTTGCCAGTCTTCACCGTGTGTCTCCTTCCGCAGATTCCTGCCGTGCCTTCCTGCCCTATTCCTGTCCTACTCCCGCCATTCCCCGCCATCCTTTCTGAATGTGAGGGATGCCACCATGAATGCGTCCGGACCATTTCCTGTTACGCCGAAAGCTATCTCGTGGAAAATTCAGGGCCGAACTGTGTCGCCTGCCTGAATTTCCTGATGATGTTCACAAGGGATACGCGTTCAATTTCCAATTCCTCTTTCATGCCGGCTATTTCATGCACTAGCGCGTCATCCGACCAGGATGGCATGCTGCCGGAAGATATCCGGTCTTCGAGCATTTCCATCTTCTCCTTCTGTTGTTCCAACGCCCATGACGTCAGGCCGATACCATGGTTTGCCGATTTGATGGCAAGGGCGGCAGAATGGATTTCCGCCGTCACATCCCTGGTTGCAATCGACAGTTGTGCACGGAGTTTTTCAAGGTTCAGGCCAGTACGGACATACTCGGCATGAACATCGGAATCCAGGGTGTCAAGGTTCCGGAACGTCAGGATTTCAAGGTACCGCTGCGTCAGAGCGGTGTTCTCTCGAAGAGTGAACACTTCCAGGCGATTCTGCAGCGCCTGGACAACATATTCTTCCGCGGTCAGCAGCGGCAGGCTTCCTGATTGGCTGAGCGCCACGGTAAACGGTCTTGACAAGGGAGCCCCGGCAAATTGGTTGTAACTGCGGCATTGGTTCTCAAGGAAACGACGGGATGCCGACAGGGCCTTTTCCGCCCTTTCAAATTCCAGTGCATAATCTTCCAGGTCCAGCTGTGTGATGAGTCCGGCAGCTTTTGAAGACTTCATGCGAACGAGCCCGTTCACGAGCAGGTCGACGGAGCGCGTTTTCATCTTGACATCGCCTTGGGCCCTGTAAATTGACAAAAGCATGCTGTCCATGTTGTTTTCCAGATTCATGATGGTGATGTCAGTCATCTTCGAGGCAACTTGCCAGGCCAAACGCATCTGGTCCGGCAGCAGGTATTTCTGGATGCGGAGCTGGAGCTGCGTCACGTCACTGAACATCCTGACCGTAGTGATGCCGGTTTTGGCATTCACAACGGTAACCTTCTCGGTATCAAGGTTCTCGGCACGCGCAATCGCATTGCTCCAATCATCGAAAGCCTCCTGCGATTTCAAACTGGCCAGCGTCACCGCGGGTAATGAAAGAACTTCCTTTTGGGCGAATTCACGCGTTGCGATGAACGGAGAACCATCCATTGAATCTGGTTTGACCACATCTGTCGCAGCCACGGGAACAATGCCCCAAAGAAACATGGCGACCATCAAACACGATGTCCATGTTCTTTTGCCCCTCGGCTGAATCCTTTTCGCTTCATGAAACCTATTCACCTTTGTCCTCCATCATGGTCATCATGCGGATGTCCTTCATCGGATGCTATTCGCATTTTCATGGTACTTCCTATCTGTGACGATTTTGTGTCGATTGCAGCAATTCATTATGTCATTTCAGGAATTTCTCATCCGCTGCCTCCTGAGGTTGTCCGCTGCCGCGCAAATTCTTGCGGCAATCTCCCACCAGCACAAATAATACTTAAAAAAGACATAATAACGTCACACGCACACGTTAATATAAAGTCATTACAGATGCTGTGGAGGTATATTCCAATGAAAGACAAGAAAAGAAGAGGATGGGTCGGAATCATGATGCTCCTCCTCGTGGCTGCAGCCGGATCAGGCTTTTACATGACAACCATCCGCGATGCCCAGGCTGAAGAGATACTGCCTGTCTACAAGGAATCCACTGCCAGGCTGGGTGAAATCCAAATCGATTTCGAAGCCGATGGCATGGCGTCCCTGCAACTCACCCCACTAAGCTTCGCTGCGGGCGGCACATTGAAAAGCCTGAATGTGGACATAGGCAGCGCGGTGAAAAAGAATGATGTCCTGGCAGAACTGGATGACGCGGATTTACTTGCGAAAGTAGAAGACGCCCGTTCTTCATACGATCTTTCCCTTCTGCAATTGTCAAAGACCAAAGAACAATATCAGGATGATTTGTCGGCTGAATCATATAAATTGGACGACCTGGCATTCCAACTTGGCGAAATCCAGCGGGAATACGCGGCCATGCTGGCTGCACCCGATGCTTTTTCCCGCCTTGAAATCGAAACCAGTGCAGCAGAGCTGGCCAACGCAAAGACAGAGCTCGCAAACGAAACGAAGACATACCGAAGTTTGGCTGAAGGCAGCCCGGACATCCAGTTGGATGAATTCGCCGTGGAACGCTCCTCGAAAGCCATTGCCGATGCGGAAGCGGATTTGGCAAACCTGAAGCTTTATTCCCCGGCCGACGGCATTGTCGCCCGCCTGTCGGTGCAATCCGGAGAAACGGTTTCAGGGACACAGGACTTCCTCACATTGGCTTCCGCTGAAGGACCGGATATTGCCGCAGAGGTTTCCGAACTGGATGTGGCCGTCATTTCGGTCGGGCAGGCTGTTGAAATCGCCTTCGAGGCCATCGAGGACCGGATATTCGTCGGGCAGGTCGCTTCCATTGACCCCCTGGCTTCCAGGGACAGCAGCGGGCTGGTGAATTACACGGTCCATCTCTCGGTTGATGAAACCGACCCGGCCATCCTCGACGGCATGACTTGTACGGTTTCCTTCATTCTCCGTGAAAAGAAGAAAATCCTCGTGATACCCAATACGGCAGTGAGGATGGTCAACGGCGTCCAACAGGTGGAAATCAGGGACGGAAATGGCCTTGTCATCGCGAAACCAGTCACGACGGGGCTTACGGATGGTCTCAATGTCGAAGTCGTATCCGGTCTTGCCGCAGGTGACGCAATTCTGATTCGCTCAAAATGATGCAACGGAAAGGAGCCACATGAGATATTCGGAAATCCTGCGCGCTGTGTTCACCAATATCAACACCAATAAGTTTCGCGTGTTCCTGACCGCCCTGGGCATCATGGTCGGGGCGCTGACCATCGTGCTGGTCGTCGGCATCGGGCAGGGCAGCCAGGCCGCGGTGGAAGACCAGTTCGCCAAGCTGAACGTCGGAACGATCTATATCATGTCGGCACCGGGAACCACTTCCCGTTTTTCACTTGAACCTGCGGATTTGAAAGCCATTCGGGAGGATGCTCCGTTGATTTCCTCCGCAACGCTTTCCGTCAACGGGAAATCGGAAGTGGGCTACCGTCTGACTTCCTGGTCGGCGGCAGTGGCAGGTGTTTTGGATGATTACAATGCATTGAACAACATCACGATGGCGGCCGGGGAGTTCATCAGGACGGGAGACAGTGAAAATCGCAACAAGACTGCCGTCATTGGTTCTGATTTGTTTGACATCCTCTTCGAAGGGGAGCCGGTATCAGCAATAGGCGAGATAGTGACCCTGGCAGGCCGAAAATTTGAAGTCATCGGCGTGATGAACCGGCTGGGTGATGCGACGCAGGGCGTGAACCTGGACGAGTCCATTGTCATTCCATACGAAACAGCCATCAAGTATGTGACGGGAAGCACAGTCAAACCACGGATAACAGCCATCGTTACAGACGTGAACAAGGTTCCCGAGGGCATCAGCCAGGTCGAAGCCATCCTGCAGGCTCACTATGAAGAGGACTCCTCCACTTTCACCATCAAGGATGCCGGCAGCAAGCTGGTTGCCGCGCAGGATTCCGCGAAGACAATGTCGCTGCTGCTGATCAGCGTGGCTGCCATCGTCCTGGTCGTGGGAGGCATCGGCATCATGAACGTCCTGTTTGTTTCCGTAAAGGAGCGCACCCGCGAAATCGGCATCCTGAAGGCCATCGGCGCGAAACGTCGCGATATCCTCCTCCAGTTCCTGTTCGAATCCATCATCATCAGCATGGCCGGCGGGGTGATTGGGCTGGTCCTGGGCATCCTGATGCTTCCGCTGCTATCCTACATGGATGTCACCGCACTTCCCAGCATGAATGGAAACCTGCTTGCCTTGGCGTTCGCAACCGCAACGGGAACCTTTTTCGGTTACTATCCCGCATTGAAGGCCTCCACCCTGCGCCCCATCGACGCACTTCGCCAGGAATGAACTTTTGCCGGAGACCATGCCTTATTGGGATATGGCCGGCATCGATGAAAAATGACATCAAGACGCGCATCCACCTGAAAGGTAGGAAGAATATGAAAAAAAATACAAGCAGCATGCTCCCGTTTCTTCTTTCGATGTCCCTGCTGGCAAGCGCCTGTTCAGCCACTCCGGCGGCCGTTCCGGCATCCGCCGACCCCGGTGCGGCAAATGCGGCAGCGGTTCCCGCGACGCCGGAACGGACCGCCGAGGCCTATGGCAGCGTTACCCGGATCATCGGGAATGAAGTGACCATAAAGCTTGCGGAAATCCCGGCGACAACAGACGCAGTCCCAACCGCAGAGGAGAAGGCCGCGAAAAAAGCCGCCATGCAGGCTCTTACGGATGAAGAACGGCTGAAGCTCAAAGCGGAACTGATTGTCTATACAGGCAAGGAAGCGGTCATCATCATTCCGGTCGGATCCCCGATCACATCAGGAAGCACTGCCTCGGCAACGGACAGTGAGCCGGTTCTCTTGGAAAACGCCTTGTCGGACATCAAATCCGGCATGCTGCTCAAGATATGGATCAAGGAAGGAGGAGACAAGGAAGGCATGCTGGCCGAATACACACGGATCATGCAATCCTTGCAATGACTCATGGAGAACACGGCACTGATACAGGCGGACCGGCTGACAAAGGTCTATAAGATGGGCAAGCAGGAGCTGAAGGTACTTGACGAGGTATCGTTCGAGGTATCCCGGGGAGATTTCGTGGCGATCCTTGGCCCCTCGGGTTCCGGAAAATCCACTCTCATGAATATCATCGGATGCATAGACACGCCAACTTCCGGTGAATACCGGCTGGACGGAAAAAGCATCGGTTCGCACAGCGAAGATGATCTTGCGGAAATCAGAAACCGAAAAATCGGTTTCATCTTTCAGAAGTTCAACCTGCTGCCGCGATACACCGCCATCCACAATACCGAACTTCCCCTCATTCTACGGGGAATAAGGCGGAGCGACGCACACGAAAAGGCTTTGAAAATGCTGGAACTTGTCGGCCTCGGTGACAGAAGCCTCCACAAACCCATCGAGTTGTCCGGCGGGCAGCAGCAGCGGGTCGCCATAGCGCGCGCGCTGGTCGGTGAACCGGAACTGCTGCTGGCCGACGAACCGACCGGCAACCTGGATTCCCGTTCCGGCAGGGAAATCATGGACCTGATTGAAGCGCTGCATGCAAAAGGAAACACCATCGTCCTGATCACGCATGATCCGAAGGTTGCGGAAAGGGCCAACCGCATTTTGAGGGTCAGCGACGGTCGATTGGTGCCGGAGTCAGTTAATTGACCCGAAAGAACCCGTAATTGACCCGTAATTGACCCGAAAGAACCCGTAATTGACCCGAAAGAACCCGTTGGCTTTCCGAGTTCCTTTACGGTGTTTTCAAGACCATTCATCGGAATTCACCGCAATCATCTTTCAATATTGTGATGAACCCGGATTCCAGCAGGAGCACCCCCTCGTTCCTCATCTTCTGAAGTTCTCTCGACAGGGAGGTTCTCTGCACACCGATTTTCTCAGCCAACGCCTTTTTTGTCATGTTCAATCTGATGCGATTTGACTTTTGTAATACTTGCTCATGTTTCAGAAAATTCATGACACTCTCGCGTATCGTCCGCTTTATGTAATGCCTGATTTTATCTCCCAGATTGAATGCCTGATCTGAAATGACCATGAGGAAATTTTCTAGAAAATCACGATTGCCGAAACAAAGATCCAAAACCAAATCTTTTTTGATTCCAAGCAGGATGGCTGTTGTTTGGGCTGTCACCGTCATGGGATAGCGGGGATTTTTTGAAAACACAAGGTTGCCTCCAAGAATGTCCCCGGAACCAAGTTCGGCTATCGCCAGCAGATTTCCGGGCTGGTCTATCCTGTCCACGGTGACTGTCCCGGATAGAATGACCTCAATCCGATCGCAGATCTCGCCGTCAAAATGGACAACCCGGCCTTTCTCATGCGACGCCGCATGAAATCGCCCCTCTGACAGGTAATGAGCGACCTCGTCCTGAGGTATCGTACTCAACAGGGCAGACTTTCCAATGATGTGCTTCAACTTATCCATTGAAAACCTTCCACAGGCGTTACCACGGTAACGCCGTTTTTGCCATTGTACCGCTATACTGAAAGCAATTCAATCGTCATGCCGCAGTCATGCCACAGTCATCGGCATAAAACAGCCGTCTTGCCGCAGGCGCGCTGACGCAGGCATGTCGATGCGTACTTCGTCATGCCGAAGGCGCGCTGACGCGGGCTTGTCGAGGCGTACCCCGCCATGATGCAGACGCGCCATGAGGACGGCTGACACAACTGAAAGACCGATTGGTTCCAAGGAGGCAGCTCGATGAAACACATCCCGACAATTACCAGGCTGGCATTTCTGGGTCTCTTCCTATATCTCCTCATTTCAGGAAAAACAGTGGCGTGGCTGGGGCTTTTCGCATTCAGCCTGGCTGCCGGCCTGCTTTTCGGGAGGATATACTGCGGATATGCCTGCCCCATGAACACGCTGATGATTCCGACGGCATGGCTCGCGAAAAAATGGAATCTCAGACGGTCTGCAGTGCCTGTCTATTTGAAATCAGGAAAATGGCCTTTGATTTTCCTGATCACGGCTGTGGTGACGATGATTGCATCAAAAAAGTTCCTGTCCTTCGAGATACCGATTCTGCCGGTCTTTCTGGTTATGTCCATACTTACAGCCCTATGGCATGGACCATATGTTTTTCACAATTACATCTGTCCGTTTGGCCTTCTGCAGCGGCTGACTGGAAAATACGCGCAATTTACAAAATGTGTGGATCTTGAAAACTGCATCAGCTGCAGAAAATGCGAAAAAGTCTGTCCGTCCAAGGCAATCATCGTGAGAGACAACATCGGCAAAGCCACCATCATGACAGAGTTGTGCCATCAATGCACGAACTGCCAGGCAGCCTGTCCAAAAAACGCCATCCACACTGCGCGAAAAAACAGGTATGGTTCAGTCTGATGCAGCGCGACAGACGATTCCCCCCCAGAGGCGGCACTTATCCAATATCAAGCAAATCATACCCGAGATAAGTGGCAAACGCTTCCCTGACCGGCACGGCAACGTTTCCCTGTGTAACCCCCACATGGTGGCGGAATCCCATTTTCCCGATGGCAAGCAGCTTTTTCTGCAAATCCTTGATCTCCGCGACGCCGCCGCACCCGAAAAATCCCTCTTCGATCGGATCATTTGTGAACTTGCCTTCATCCAGGTAAAATGACAGATTGCCTTTCTCGGTTTTCGAACTTGCATATGTGATGGGCGATGCGGCGATCCTGCCGACATTGCATCCCCATCCGCATCCGGCTCCAAAGCTTTTTGCGAACATCTTGTGTTCTATGACCAGGCCTTGGCCTGCCATCAGGCTCTGTGGAACGGGACCGCAGTGGAAAAGGATGCATTTGTCAGGGTCTTCTCCGTAATTGTTGTTCCAGTCAAGGCAAGTGGACGGCTTTTCGGAGGCGGCGGAAAGGGCGTACATTGGGACCGCGTTGCAAACGTCCAACTCACAGGCTGCGACAATGCCCCGATCGTTCAGTTCACTGAGCAGCACGCAGGG